>JAGFIW010000089.1 GCA_024103195.1 Saprospiraceae bacterium
GGGAACGCTCGGTGCTGACCACGACCTCTTCCAGCAATTGGCGGTCTTCCCGGAGGATGATGGTCCCCAGGTCCACATCAGCCCCTGAAGCCTGCACACGGTCCAGCACGGTTGGCAACATGCCTAAAAACCGCACTTCCAGGCGATAATCGCCGGGGGCCGTTTCCAGGTCGAATCTTCCCTCACTATCCGTGGTGGTCCCTGTCAGCAGGGCTCCATCCACAGGATTGATCAGCATGACGGTGGCAAATTCGACCGCCTCCCCACCGGTGGTGAGGACCTGACCCCTGATCCTCAGGTCAGGATCGCTTTGGGCGAGGACCCCGGTCGGTCCCGACAGGAAAAACCCGGTGAGTAAAAGCACCGGGGTGAGGAGACGGAAAAAGCTTTCACGGCCATTTCCACAGGGAAAGGCATCGGTCAACAAATCCATAGGTAGGGTGTAACGGGACGAACGCTATGCCGGTTCACCGGATGGCATGAAAAAAGCCTCCTCCATGGCCCTTTCGGTGGTCCAACGCTTTCCGGGATCCGATTCTTTGTCCATCCATGCCTGATCATGGGCCTTTTTCAATGCTTGCCGCAGCCATTCGTACATGACGGCAGTGGAACACCACAATTTGTAGCCGGATTTTTGGATCAGCGTTTCAGCCGCACCCAACAAACGTGCCGCTTTGGTGGCATCTCCTTCGGAAAAGACCGTACACCCCATACCGATCAACCCTCCGATGATGTCGGATAGATCGCCCGACTCCCTGCCGATCTCCAATCCCTGGCAGAATTGCGTCCGACCCTCGTTGATATCTCCTTCCATCAAGCGGCAGAAGCCCATCCCCATGTAAAACCACCCAACTGAAGGTCCGAGGGGAAAGGCCTTGTGAATGTCCAGGCCTTCCTGGTAATATTCTGCTGCGATTTGGTATTCGGAGAGGGTCAGGTAGATATTGCCGGCTTGGAGTAAGACCATGGCCAAAAGGAAGAGGTCCCCTTCCTGCCGGCAACGATCGAGCGCTTCCATCACGAGTTCAAGGGCATGTTGTGTATCCCGGCAGGCCAGCATTACCTCCGATTGGAACGTCGAAGACACGACTATGGAATAGGTGTCATCATATCGCTGACCGAGCCGAATGGCCTGCTGGAAGCAATCACTGGCTTTTTGGTTGCCGGCACTGATGGAAACGACGGCATAGTAACTGAGGGACCGGGCCATATTCAATTCATCGCCGGCATCCGAAAACAGGCGTACGCTTTCCTGCAGGTCTTCCAGAGCCTTGGCGAAATCCGCCGAAAAGAAGTGGACCATACCGCTGGTGCGAAAGGCGGCAGCTCTGACTTCCGGGTCGATACCTGTCAGAAAGTCATCTCCCTCCCCGGGCCGGGAATGAATCCCGGCATCGTTGATCCACTGGATGGCTTCACTCAGCTTGCCCATGGTGATCCAGTAAAGGCCCATTGATGCGGCGACCCGCCAGGCGGCCTGGTTATCCCCCTTTTCAAGCAGGAAGGAAAAAGCATCGCGGATATTGGCGTACTCGCGTTGGACCCTTGAAAACCATAACACGCGCTGGGGTTTCCAGGAGTTTGGTTCCATCTCGCGGACAAATGCCGTGTAATACCGGGCATGTGCGTCCCGCTGCGTATCGTTTTCACCGATACGTTCCAGTTCTTCGAGGGCAAACTCGCGAATGGCGAGAAACATGGTAAAATACGGCTCGGCTGTATTGGGCAGCGTTTGCACCAGGCCCTGATCCACCAATGCCTCCAATCGGGTGATGGTATCACCGGCCGGCTCGCCGGCTAAGGCTTCAGCGGCTTCCAGGCTCCAGCCTCCGTTGCATACCGCCAGCCGGGCAAACATCCGGCGGGTTTCTTCATCCAGCAATTGGTAGCTCCAGGCAATCGCAGCCCTCAGCGTCTGATGGCGTTCAGGCATGTCCTGTTGACCATGGCGCAGCGTGTCCAGGACACGGTCCATGCGCCGAAGCATGGCGGATGGTGTCAAAATCCGGGTGCGATGAGCGGCAAGTTCGATGGCGAGAGGCAGCCCGTCAAGCCGTCGGCAAATTTCGCCAATGGCCTTGACGTTCTCCGGGTCCAGGGGTAGGGCCGGATGGACTTCCCGGGCTCTTTGGATGAAGAGTTGAACCGAAGGAACGCCGAGCAGGGATTGTGTGTCGGAGACAGGTGCCGGCGCCGGAACGGGAAGAGAAGAAAGGGGAAACAATTGTTCGCCCCGGACATGAAGCGGGGCCCGGCTGGTCACAAGGACCTTTAGATCGGGGCAATGGTGGGACAGACCCGCCAGGGCCGGAGCCGCGGGCAGGATATGTTCGAAATTGTCGAGCAATAGCAGGGATTTGTGGCGGGTAAAATGCCTGACCAGCGTTTCCTGCAACGGTTGCATGCCGCTATCGAAAATCCCGGTTTGACGGGCAATAGAAGGGAAAAGTTCCTCCGGGTCGCGGAGCGTACCCAATGTCACAAAGTGAATGCCATTCGGGAAATGTGGTTCCAACCTGGAAGCCGCCTCGATGGCCAAATGGGTTTTGCCCGTGCCTCCGGTCCCGGTGATGGACACAAAACGCACGTCGTCAGCCAGCAGTAGCTGGCACAGTTCCGTAAGTTCCTGATCCCGTCCGATCAGCCGGCCGGGAAGAGCCGGCAAAGGCGAAGGTACCGGAGGTGGCTCTTCACGGGTAGGTTCTAGACCGGCTTGAATCTGCTCGGATAAAAAAATGGCCAGATCATTGGCCAAAAGACCCGCCAGTTCTTCCGGTTGAGAGAAATACTGGTAGCAGGAGGCATGCTGGGTCTCCATGTCCGCCAGCAGTTTTTTTAGTCTTTCATCCCTATCCCCTGCCGTCTTTTTCACATAAATCAGCCGGGGCTTCCCCGCCGACAGCCGGTATTCGTCTTCCAGGCCGGAGATTTCCATGCCGGGACCGATCCAGCCATAACTCGCTCCGTATATACCGACGAAAATGTGGCTTTGCTCGAGGTACGCCTTGTAAAGCTCACGGGGTGGATGAGGGCGGGCGCCCATTTCGAAATATACCGGCGTGAGGTGGAGGGTGGCAACCGCTTCCCGTGCCGCCTTCCGCTCGGCGGCCATCTCCTTGATGGTCGAGCTGATGAACACCCTAAGGCGTTGGTCGGGGGTGCGGATCATGCCCATGGGAGGAGGAGAAGACGCCCTGAATACCCGGGGTCAGGCATGCCGGAAGGGATGGGGCTTTTCATATCGACACGCACGATGTCACCGGGTTGGAAATCGGATATGGGTTAGTCCTTGATCTCCGGTGATACCACAGCGGATTCCTTGTATTTGCCACGGCTTTTGCGGATCCGGACAGCGACGACCTTGTATTCGGGACAAAGCGCCTCACTGTCGTGTTCGTCGGAAGTCAGGTTGTTCACCATGATCTCGGGAAAATGGAACGTGGTACTCAACACACCGGTGCGCACTTCGTCCGTCACTCGCGCCCGGATATCCACTTTGCCCCGGGGCGATTCGACACAAACCATGTCTCCATCGGCAATCTGGTATTGTACGGCATCTTCGGGATGGATCAAAAGACTGTCTTCCGTCAAAATGTCCACATTGCCGGTCCTGCGGGTCATGGCCCCGCAATTGTAATGCTCCAGCTCCCGGTTGGTCGTCAGGATGAAGGGGTAGTCCTTCCGGTTTTCCTGGAGTTCGTCCGTCTCTTTCCAATCGAAGAAGGCAAAATGACCACGGCCTCGCCGGAAGGTTTCGGTATGCAGGATTTCCGTGTCCGTCCCGTCGGGAGCCACCGGCCACTGTTTGCCGTTGTCGCCGAGTTCCTCCCACCGGATCCCGGCAAAGAAAGGCACCACACGGCTGATCTCTTCCAGCACCCCGTCAGCGGAATACGGGGGTTGCGGATAACCCATCCGGTTCATGATTTCGACCAGGATCTGTCCATCGGGCTTGGTGCCGGGCAATGGCGGAATGACGGCATTGACCCGCTGCACCCGGCGCTCGGCATTGGTAAAAGTGCCGCTCTTTTCCAGGAACGAAGATGCGGGCAGCACCACATCGGCCATCCGGGCGGTCTCCGTCATGAAAAGCTCCTGGACGACCAACAGGTCCAGTTGGCTGAGGGCGCGAACCACCTTGGCGGTGTTGGGGTCCGTCTGGACCACGTCCTCGCCGATCAGCCAAAGCGCCTTGAGCTGTCCGGCCAGGGCCGCATCAAACATTTCGGGGATCTTCTTACCCGGCTTTCTCGGTTGGGGCGCCTGGTAGTGTTTGTCGTACAAGGCAAGCACTTCGGGCAGGCTGACGTCCAGATATCCGGCGCCCTGATGGGGCTGGCAACCCATATCGGCCGCGCCCTGAACATTGTTCTGTCCGCGCAGCGGGTTGACACCCACCCCACGCCGACCGATATTTCCGGTCAGCATGGCCAGATCCGCGATCTGCATCACCGTAAATGTACCCTGACTGTGTTCCGTCACCCCCAGGCCGTGAAAGGACATGGCGTTGGGAGCCGTAGCGTACGCCACCGCCGCCTTTTCCACCAAATGGCGGTCCACGCCGGTCACGCGCTCCGTTTCGTCCAGATCGATACCGAGGATCTGCTGTCGGAACTCCTGATACCCTTCGGTCCGCGTATCAATGAAATTTTCATCCACCAGATCATTGGCGATGATATAGTACATGAACATGTTGAGCATGGCCACATTGGTCCCGGGGCGCAGGGCCAGATGATAGGTGGCATATCGGGCCAACTCGGTCCGCCTCGGATCAATGACGATGGAGGGTTTTCCCTTCATCGCAAATTGTTTCAGTTTGGCGCCGGTCACCGGGTGGGCATCCGTCGGGTTGGCGCCGATCACCAGGATACAATCCGTGTACTTGATGTCTTCGACGGAATTGGTAGCGGCTCCCGTTCCGAAGGACCGCTGCATGCCCAGCGCCGTGGGCGAGTGGCACACACGCGCACAACAATCGATGTTGTTGGTGCCGATGACAGACCGGATGAATTTCTGCATCAGGTAATTCTCCTCGTTGGTGGCGCGGGCGGAAGAAATGCCCGCGATGGCATCCGGACCGTCCTCCTCCAGGATACGGTTCAGTCGCCCGGCGATATAATCGTAAGCTTCATCCCAGGTGGCTGGTTGGAGCTCGCCGTCTTTCCTCACGAGGGGTGTGCGCAGCCGGTCGGGGTGGTCATAGAATTTGAAGGCATACCGGCCCTTCAGACAGGTATGGCCCTGGTTGACTTCGGCGTCATAAGGGGCGCGGATGCTCAGGATCTCGTCACCGGTGCTGGCCACTTCGAGGTTGCATCCGACACCGCAGTACGTGCACACGGTGCGGGTCCGCTCTGTCGCCCGGATGGATTTGGACTGGTAAACATCCGAAATGGCGGAGGTGGGGCATGCCTGGGCACAGGCTCCGCAACTGACGCAATCGCTTTCAAAAAATGACTGGTCGGCTCCTTTGATGATCCGGCTGTCGAAGCCGCGTCCTGCCATACTCAGGACAAACTGCCCCTGTACCTCGTCGCAGGCTCTGACACAGCGGTAGCAATTGATGCATTTGCTGAGGTCCGACACCATGTAGGGGTGACTGAGGTCTTTCTTCCGGTCGAGGTGGTTGGCCCCCTCCGGATATCTGACCTCGCGGATGCCCACCTGGGCCGCTACGTCCTGGAGTTCACAATTCCCGTTGGCTTCGCAGGTCAGGCAGTCCAGGGGGTGATCGGTGAGCACCAACTCGATAATATTCTGCCTCAACCGCCGCACATTGCTGCTGTGGGGCTGGATATGCATACCGGCGGCCATCGGCGTATGACAGGAGGCCACCGAGCGCACGGATCCATTGGCTTGCAAGGCCACATCCACGCTGCACACGCGACAGGAGCCGAAAGGCTCCAGATTGGGGGCATCGCATAGGGTAGGTATGAAATCCTGGCCTTTGTGCCGGCGCAGGAACTGGAGGATCGTCTCCCCGGGCTGGAAGGGATGGGCTACGCCGTCGATATAGGCAAAGGTCCCTGCAGGATATTCTTTGCTCCCGGGGGAGCCGGTGATGGGCGGGGCGATATGCGGTATGGCCATGGCGGCTGGGTTTGCTTGGATCAGGTGAAATAAGGTTGCAGCTCATCCGCAAACCAGGTCAGGGCGTTGCGGACGGGCAGGGGAATGCCTCCTCCGTGGGCGCACAGCGAACCGGTCTGCAGGGTAAAAAGGAGGTCATCGAACAGTTGGCGGTCGATTTTCCAGGAGCCGTCTTCCGCTTTCCGGAGCATTTCCTCGGCGCGTTTGGTGCCGAGACGGCAGGGAAAGCATTTGCCGCAACTCTCGTAGGCGGCAAATTCGAAGAGATGGGCCAGATAGCGGATCAGAGGCATGGATGCCGGGATGGCGATCACGGACGCATGCCCCAAAAGAAAGCCTTCCCGGGCGAATGACTCAAAATCGACGGTCAGACGGTCCAAATGGCTGACGGGCACCAATCCTCCGAGTGGCCCGCCGATGTGGAGCGCCTTGACGGGGACACGAAATCCACCGCCCAGATCCTCCACCAGGGTCTGCAGGGGCAGCCCCATCTCCACTTCGACAAGTCCCGGCTTCCGGAAATGGCTGTCCAGACTGACCAGCTTGGTGCCTTTCGAACGCTCGGTCCCCAGGGAGGCGTAGGCCTCACCGCCATGCCGGAGGATCCAGGGCAATGCGGCGAGGGTTTCGACATTGTTGACGGCCGTGGGCCGGTTGAAAAGGCCGGATACGGCGGGAAAAGGAGGGCGCACCCTGACTTCGGGCCTCTGGCCTTCTATGGAGTTGATCAGAGCGGTCTCTTCCCCGCAGATGTAGGATCCCTGGGCCCGGATGGTACGGATCCGGAAGGAGAAACCCGACCCGAGGATGTCGTCGCCGAGCCAGCCGTGATCGAGAAATTCCCGGATGGTGTCTTCCACTTTCCGCACGGCTTCCGGATACTCGGCCCGGATGTAAATGACCCCCCAGGAGGCTCCGGCCGCATAGCCGGCCGTCAGCATGCCTTCCAGCAGGGTAGCCGGCCGTTCTTCGAGCAGATAGCGATCCGAAAATGCGCCTGGGTCGCCTTCATCGGCATTGCAGATGATGAATTTTTCGGAACCCGGGGCCTGCCGGCAGAATTCGAGTTTGCTGCCGATGGGAAAGCCGGCGCCACCTCGGCCCCGCAATTGGGAGGTCTTGATCTCGGCGAGGACTTCCTCCGGACGCCGGTTCAGCAATGCGTGCAGGCGATGTTCCTGAGCCGCTCCGTTTTCGTAGGAAGCCGTCAGGATGGCCGTGCCCCGGCTGCGGACCGGGTATCCGGCATAGCGCGCTTCCGGCTGCCGGAACAATTCGTCGAGACGGGTAGCGGATTCTCCGGAGTAATTGTTCCCCTCGAAATGAAAAGCGCGGTTTTCATAACAACGGCCAAGACAGGTCATGTGCCCGATCTCCTCGTCGTCAAAATGGGCGCGAAGATCGGTATGGAGCTGTTCTTGCGTGCCGGCACACAAACACGCGCTCCCGTTGCAGATGTATACTTTCTTGCCCCTGTTTTCGGGACGGGTGAAGTCATAGAAGGTCGAGGTGCCGTAGGCGGTAGCCGTTCCAACCAGAAATTCGTGCGCCAGCTGCTCCAGGGCATCGGGGTCCGGAGCGCCCTCGGGCCGGGAAAGACGGCCCAGCCGGTCAAACAAATTGTCCTCCAGCCCTTTCCTGCCCGACAGTTCACTGATATTGCGCGACATACCCTTCCAGATTGATGGGGACAATCAGGTGCACAATACACCCAATTTACCCTGCAAGTAACGAATTTTCGGGGAAATGGCCAAGAAAAAGGGTGAAAAAAGCGAGGCTTGGTTCGGAGAGATTACTCCACGATCTGCAACTTGGCAAACCGCAACATGATCCGGCGTTCGGGCTGGTCGATGTCCGGAAAAACAATGGTCGCCACCCGGTTGTCGGTCTGTCCTTCCACCTGGCGCACTTCTCCCTCCCCGAATTTGAGATGAAGGACCTTCATCCCGGCCCGGATCTGGTGCGGCAAACTGGGCTGGAATGTGGTCGGGTCGATTTTCCTGGCTGAAGCTGCCACGGTCGGAGCCGTGCGAAAAGCGCCGGACACCCCTGATCGGGGGGTTGCCATTTGTACCTGCGGTTCACGCACCCCTCCCGGCTCTTCGGCAGACGCCAGGTCAATTTCCTCCAGAAACCGGCTCACTTCATTGTGCCGCATCTGGCCATACCGGTACCTGCTGAGAGCATGGGTGAGCCACAAATGGGATTTGGCCCGGGTGATGGCCACGTAGAACAATCGCCGCTCCTCATCGATGTCGTCCGGATTGTTCATGCTCATGAAGGACGGGAAAAGCTGTTCCTCGAGACCCACCAGGAAGACGGCTTCGAATTCCAGTCCTTTGGCCGCGTGGACGGACATCAGGGAGACAAAATCCGTCTCCCCCTTGTCTTCGTCGGCGTCGGTCAGCAAGGCTATGTTCTGCAGATAGGACGACAAGGACTTGTCGGTCGCCTCCCCCGTGTACACCTCCTCGTCGCTTTCGGTAAATTCCTTGATCCCGTCGAGCAAGGCCTGCAGGTTTTCCCGGCGGCTGATGCCTTCGACGGAGGTGTCGGACGCGTATTCGTCATACAAGCCGCTGGTTTTGGCCACCCAAAGGGCCAGGTCATAGGCGTTGAGGGTGGTGATCTTCTCCCGGAATCCGTTCACCATGTCCACAAAACGCGCAATGGCCTTGCCAGAACGGGTCTGCCCGCCAAACCGGAGGACGGATTCCCACAGTGTAAGCCCCTGATCGGAGGCCTGCCGGGCCAGTCCTTCCATGGTGGAATCGCCGATGCCGCGCCTCGGGAAATTGATCACCCGCTTGAGCGATTCTTCGTCCCGGGCATTGACGACAAATCGCAGGTAGGCGATCAGATCCTTGACCTCCTTCCGCTGGTAAAACGACTGCCCGCCATAAATGCGATAAGGGATGTTGTGCCGGCGCAGATGTTCTTCAAATATGCGGCTTTGCGCATTGGTCCGGTACAGAATGGCGATCTCGTGATTGGGCAGGTGCTCCCTGTTTTTGAGCTCCATGATCTGGTCGGTCACGCGCCGCCCTTCTTCGGTGTCGTTGATGGCCCGGATGACCCGGATACGGTGGCCTTCCTCCTGGTCGGTCCAGATGGTCTTGCGGATCTGGCGACGGTTGTGGCCGATGACTTTGTTGGCGGCTTCGACGATGTGGCGGGTCGAACGGTAGTTCTGTTCGAGCTTGAAAGTTTTCAGCCCGGCATAATCCTGTTCGAAATGGAGGATGTTGTCAATGGTGGCGCCCCGGAAAGCATAAATGCTCTGGGCATCATCCCCCACCGCGCACAAATTGCGGGGACTGCCCGGATAGAGGGTCAGTTTTTTGAGGATCGCGTATTGCAGAAAGTTGGTGTCCTGGAATTCATCCACCAGCACGTAGCGAAACCGCTGGCGGTAATGGTCAGCCACGTCGGGGTGTTCCTGCAAAAGCCGGTAGAATTGCAACAGCAGGTCGTCGAAGTCCAGGGCGCCGGCCTTGAGACAGCGCTGGTAGTAGCCTTCGTAGATCTTGTAGAACAGGGGCATCCGGTTGGCGGTATCGCTTTGAAGACGCTCCTGGTCCTGGGCATACATCCGGGGAGTGATCAGGTTGCTTTTCGCGCCGGAAATGCGGTGGCGGACGGCATTGGCCGGATAGGCTTCCTTGTCCAGGTTCCATTCCCGGATGATGGCGGCAATGAGATTTTTGCTGTCTTCCGTATCGTAAATGGTGAAATCGCGGGGAAATCCGATTTTCTCCGCTTCCAGGCGCAGAATGCGGGAAAAAAGGGAGTGGAAAGTGCCCGCCCAAACCTGGGACGCTGCACGACCCGCCACCTTGGCGATCCGCTCTTTCATTTCCCGGGCCGCCTTGTTGGTGAAGGTGAGTGCCAGGATGGCATGGGGTGGCACCCCTTTGTGCAACAACCAGGCAATCCGGTAGGTGAGGACGCGGGTTTTGCCCGATCCCGGGCCGGCGATTACCAGTACGGGACCTTCAGTGGTGGTTACGGCCTGCTGCTGGACGTCGTTCAGGGAAGAGAGAAAATCGGCCATGCCGCGAAGATACGATGTGCCGGAGGAGGCCGGCACCTACCCGGCCATCAGGGCCTCCCAATACTCGGCGCCGCGCCGCGTGTGTGGAATGCAGATGGACCCTCCAACCAGGTTGGCAATGGCAAACACTTCATAGATCTCTTCGGTGGTGCATCCCAGGGCATGGCTTTGCCCGAGGTGGTACTTGATGCAGTCGTCACAGCGAAGCACGAGGGACGCCACAAGTCCGAGCAGTTCCTTGGTCCTGGTCGGCAGGGCTCCGTCCTGATAGGCCTGATGGTCAAGGCTGAAGAAACGTTTCAGCACCTTGTTGTCTTTTTCCAGGATGACTTCGTTCATCCGGGTCCGGTATTCGTTGAATTCCTCGATCAGCGTGGACATGGCGACAGGTATTTGGTGGTGGCGGAATCAATCAGGCGCGGCGCAGGTTGTGCCATCTCCATATGGAGATGATCAACCGGATGGCCAGGAGGAAAACCGAAATGACGGAACCCACACCGAAGAAGATCATTTCAGTCATGACAAAACCGTGCAGCGATGTATAGTCGCTGTCGGGCAGGTGTCCCATGAAGGTTTGAAGCCCTGTCTCATCGGCATAGAGGCGAAAATCGTGAAGGGCATCGACCAGCAAAAACCCTCCCCACAGGCAGACAAACACCAAGGCCACCTTCAGGATCTGTCGGGAGGCGAGAAAGGTATGCCGCAGGAAGAAGAGGTAGCGCACCGACAGCATGAAGGTGCCGATAAAGATCAGGTGGGAGGTCCAGAAAGGAAAGTCTATGTCGTTCCAGAGGATCGGGGCGCTGAAAGCGGCCATGACGATCGCGGTGAGGAGCACCCAGACGGCGGCAAACAGGATTTTCAAAGTGGCGGGACGGGTCATGGTTTTCCGGTGGGGCAAAGGTAATCCGCCATCCCGGGAGTGCTCCCCGGGTGGTGTATCTTCGCTCCAAACCTCACTCCGCCATGCACAAAACCGAACTCCAGGCGCTGCGTCGTCAATACAGCCTGAGTGAACTCGATGAGTCGATGGTGGCCGCCGATCCCATGACCCAGTTTTCCCGTTGGCTCCAGGAAGCGGTCCATGCCCGGCTTCCCGAACCCAACGCCATGGTGCTGGCCACGGTCAATGCCTCGGGGCAGCCCACTACCCGGACTGTGTTGCTGAAAGAGATCCGGGCGGACGGTTTCATTTTTTACACCAATTACGAAAGCCGGAAAGGCCGGGAACTGGACATCAACCCACTGACTTCCCTGCATTTTCTGTGGCTCGAACTCGAACGCCAGGTGCGCATCGAAGGTGTCGCCCACCGGTTGCTGTACGAAGATTCGGAAGCCTACTTTCGAAGCAGGCCGCGGGAAAGCCAGATCGGCGCATGGGCTTCCCGCCAGAGCGAACCCATCCCGAGCAGGGTCATCCTCGAAAAGCGCTTTCGCGAACTGGAGGAGAAATACACCGGTGAAGAAAGCCTGCCGCTTCCCCCCTTCTGGGGCGGGTATCTGGTGCGGCCCTCCCGGCTCGAATTCTGGCAGGGCCGTGCCAACCGGTTGCATGACCGCATCCTTTATAGCGCCATTGACGGCGGCCAATGGGAGACCCAGCGCCTGCAACCCTGAACAAACCCGCTGGTCCGTTCCGGGATCGCGGCTGCCGTATCGCCGGCGAGGGGTCCTGTAGCTATCGGGTCATTCCTGCTCCGGCCCGGCGGGAGGTGGCGGGGTAACCGGGGCTTCTTCTTTTTCCGCTTTGACCTGGCCGAGGTAAGCCGGCAAATCCATCCCCGCCATCTGGAACAAGTCGTGGAGGGGAGGTACCGATTTGTACAGGCCGGAGATGAACCGGGAAGTGGAACCTCCTTCCTCGGCATTTTGCCCTCCGTCCCATACGGTCACCTTGTCGATCCGGATGTTGCGGATGGCCTCCACCTGGATGCGGACCAGTTCCTCCAGTTTGTCGGCGATGAGCATCAGGACGGCATCCCGGGTGTTGCCATTGGCAGCCCGGACCACCTGCCGGAAACCTTCGGCCTGCTTCTGCAGGATCTCGAACATGCCCCGGGCTTCAGCTTCCCTGACCAGATAGATGGCATCGGCTTCTCCTTTGGCAAGACGCCGGCGTTGTTCGGCCTCGGCTTCCGCCATGATTTCCTTCTGCCGTTTTTCAATCTCTGCGGCCACGATGATGTCGGCCTCCCGGGTGGCCAGGTCCCGCTTCGCCCGGGCTTCTTCCGCTTCCCGCTCGGCCGCATAGCCATCTTCCAGCGCCCTGGCCTGGGCAATCCGCTCGGCCGTGGTCGCCACCCGCAGGGACTCGGCTTCCTTTTCGCGCCGTTCGGCATTAGACTGGGCAATGCGGACCGCAGCGAGGTTGGCCCCGTCAATGGCATTGGCTTCCGCATCCGCCTCCCCGATTTTGGCGCGCGCATCCGCCCCCGACACCTGGATCCGCTTGTCCATCAGGGCTTCCGCTTCTCCAATGGCGCCATTCCGCTCCTGGTCCGCTACCCGGATCTTGGCCTCGTTGATGGCCTTGGCGGCAGCCTCCTTGCCCAATGCCTCGATATACCCCGACTCATCCTGGATATCCGTCACGTTGACGTTGATGAGGGTGAGGCCGATTTTCCGCAGTTCGCTCCCGACATTGGCGGTCACGTTAGACAGGAATTTGTCCCGGTCGGCATTGATTTCCTCAATGTCCATTGTGGCGACCACCAGACGCAACTGGCCGAAGATGATGTCCTTGGCGATGTCGCGGATCTCGTCCATGGACTTGCCGAGCAGGCGTTCTGGCGCATTGATCATGACGCCTTCCTCGTTGCAGACGGCGACGGTGAAGCGCGAAGGGACATTGACCCGGATATTCTGTTTGCTCAGGGCGCCCCGCAGATCGACATCTATACTAATGGGGGTGAGATCCAGGTATTCGTAATCCTGGATCACCGGCCACACAAAGGCCGCTCCGCCGGCCAGACATTTGGCCGATCCCGCTCCGGTTTTGCCGTAAATGACAAGTATGCGGTCAGATGGGCATCGCTTGTACCGGCTGACAAAAAAGAAAAGCATCAGCACGACCAGGGCAAACAGTCCGAACAACAAAAGAGCAAAGGCTTGCATACACGGGGATTTGTCAGGAGTTAGGATTGAGGTAAGGCGGCGTGGGGACACGGGGTTCCACAAGAACGACCCCTTGTGCGAGGATGCCGATCACCCGGATGGGGGTTCCGGTGGGGAGTCCGTTGCCCTCGGTGACGGCAGGCAGTTCGCGCAGGGCGTTGTGGACGCGGATATGGACCCATCCCTGGCCCGAACGACCGGGAGGAATCGGCAGATAGACCTCCCCGGTCTGGTAAAGGGCATCGCTGAACACAAAATTGCCCGATTGGGTCTGCCGGGCGAAAACATGCAACAGGTAAGCGACGACCGACATGGCCAGCATCCCGCAAAGGAAGCTGACGGCAAGGACGACGCCCAGGCTCCACCCCTCCTCAAGCAGAATGACACCGGTCCAGCCGAAAAAGGTCAGAAAAGCAATGATGCTTCGCAGGGAGAGCCAGGTGAAACCCGGATCGATGGCGTGGTCGCCGTCAGCATGTCCGCCGGCATCGCTGTCGGCATCCGCGCCCATGAGGGATCCCAGAAACTGCAAAAGAAACAGCAGGCTGAAGAATACTGCTATCCCCCAAAAGACCTGCTGGGTACCACTGAGTGTACCCCACCACTCGCTCATGGCCGATGTCGACATCTTCCCTGTAATATGCGCCACCTAAAAGTAGCGGAAATGTCGGGATGGCGACCGTTCTTTGGATGAAAGCAGGTAAATCATCGGCCGACGGGCCGGTGCAAACGTCCGGCTACACCTTGAGCCTGACCCTGACCACCGTACCGGTGGCAGGATCGGATTGCACCTCAATGGAACCCTCGTGGAGGTGAATGATCCTTTCCACCAGGGGCAAACCTATGCCTTGCCCGGAATAGGCGCGGGCATTGGAAGCCCGGAAAAGCGGCACGAAAATCAGGCCCAACTCCTGGGAGGGAATTCCGATCCCGCGGTCCCGGATGGTCCACAGGATTTCGCCCTTTCCCGCCGTGCATTCCACATGGACAGGATAAGCGCTGCCGTATTTGCAGGCGTTGTCCACCAGGTTGCAAAGGGCCGACCGGAGCAACAGCGGGCTCCCGGACACCGTCATCCGGGCCAGCTGCGGAGAAAGGACAGGCCAGTAGACCTGCTGATCCGGCCAGGTGCCGGCCACATGCTGCTTCAGGCCCGCCAGCAGGTCGCCCATCAACACGGGCTGCCGTTCCGGGAGGGCGCCTTCTCCCCCGGTACGCGCCAGGGACAGCAGATTGTTGACCAATTGATTGAGCCGGTCTGCCTCTTCGGATATGACTTCGAGGGATCGGCGATAGGACGCCACATCGCGATCCGCCGAAAGAGCGATCTCCGCTTCGCCGGCAATGACCGTGAGCGGGTTGCGGATTTCATGGGAGGCATTGCTGATGAACGTGCGCTGGAAGGTAAACGCCCTTTCCAGTCGTTCCAGCAGCTCGTTGAATATCTGGGCAAAGTCATGGATCTCGTCCTGCTGTTCGGGCAATACCAACCGGGCGCTCAGATTGGAGGCTGAGATGCGCCTTGCCTGTTGAATGTGTTTTTCCAATGGAGTGAGAGCCCGTTTGGTGGCCATCCAGCCCACAAATCCGGCCAGCAACAAGGCCAGCGGGAAAGAGAGAAGCAGGATCTGCCGGAGATTGGTCAGTTTGGCCATGCCGAACCGGTCGAACGCGGTCACCACAATCAGGTGGGGCCGTCCGGCATCCGCAAAATATTTGGCAGCACCCTGACGCGATCCGAGTGAAAAAGTGGAGGTGGCCCCGGGACGTATGGCCTCCAGCTTTGTCCTTACCGGCTCTAACTCTTCGGGGAGTTGCTCCAGGGACTCCAACAGCCACTCCCTTTCCTCCGGCAATTTGTGCAGAAAATCTGAACGCAGTTGTTGAGCCACTTCGGGGGGCATTGTCGGAAGCTCCAAAAAAAACTTTTCCGTCAGCTCGACACGGTCTTCCAGCCGGACATAAAAATCACGGCGGTGGAACTCGCGGGATACCGTATAAATAACCACCGACAGCAGCAAAAGAACCCCGGCCACCGTCAGGGTGAATACGAAGGCCAGCCGGTGCCTGATTTTCATCCGATCTCTTCTTCAGTGAGGATATAGCCCATCCCGATCACCGTCTGGATCAGTTTGGATGGAAAGGGTTTGTCCACTTTGTTGCGCAGGTAATTGATGTACACATCCACCACATTGGTTTCGACGTCCCAATCCATTCCCCACACCGAAGCCAGAATGGCCTCCCTGCTCACCACGCCGCCGGCATGGCGCATCAGGTAAACCAGCAGCTCGTATTCTCTGGCCGTCAACCGGATGAGCTGTCCGTCACGTCGGACGATCCTCCGGAACGTATCGATCTCCAGGTCGCCGACTTTGAGCGCATCCGCCCCGTAGTGGGCTTTCCGGTGCCGGTTGTGCGCTTCCAGTCGGGCCAAAAGCTCTCTGAACTTGAAGGGCTTGACCAGATAGTCATCCGCCCCTGTCTGCAAGCCTTTCACCACATCTTCCGTACTGCCGAGCGCCGTGAGCATGATGACGGGCGTGTCGTATCCCTTGCGGTCCCTGAACTGGTGGCATACCTCCAGACCGGTCATGTCGGGAAGGATCAGATCGAGGACAACCGCGTCGAAGGGTTCGGAAGAAGCCAGGCTCAGACCCTCTTTGCCGGTATGGACCATATGCGGCTCATGGCCCGCCTCGGCAAGTCCTCGGGCAATAAACGAAGCCACATTGGGCTCATCCTCGACGATCAGCACCTTCATGCCATACAGATTGACGGAGATTCAACAGGAAGCGGGGTCCCCGGGTTCTCACCGGGGATTAGATCGCGATTAGATTAACGTGACTTTGTTGCGGCCCAGCTCGACCCTGTGCATTTTCTCCAGTTGTTTCAGCAGTCTGGAAATGGCCTCCCTGGATGCGTGGAGGTCGAGGGCAATCTGCTGGTGGGTCACCGGTATTTCCCGGGTCTTGAGGACTTCCGCTTTCTGCTGCAGGTAGTCCAGCAGGCGTTCGTCCAGCTTTTTGAAGGCGATGGTGTCTATGGTGTTGATGAGCTCCATCATGCGCATGTCATAGGATCGCATGACAAAATTCTTCCAGGCCGGATACCGGCTGATCCATTCATCCACGTACCTGACCGGAACGCCCAGGATCTTGGTGTCTTCCTCTGCTATGGCCCTTACGGAACTCCGTTTGTTGGCCATGCAGCACGCAAACGACATGGAACAGGAATCGCCACTGTTGAGGAAGTACAGAAACAGCTCTTCCCCGTCGGCATTCTCCCGCATCACCTTGACGGATCCGTCCAGCACCAGAGGTACGAGGCGTATGTTTTCCCCGTAGTCCATGATCACATCCCCGGCCCTGAATTTCATGCAGCGGCCCTCCCGGGCCAGGTCATCGATCAGGTTGGGGTCGTTGAGCTCCGGAAAAGCCTTTCGCAGTACCGGGACCAGGGTTTCCCTCATCGATGTCTGTTCCATCCGGGCTGAATTTGTCGCAGCGAAATTACGGTTTGGAGGCTTATTCCGGGGAGGGACTTTCCCCAATTTCCCTGCGGGAGACGCTTTCGGCCTCCCAGTAATACAGGTCGTCATCTCCCCCATCCCGGGTAGAACTGAAATATCCCCATTCTCCGCCCGGATCGAGATAAAAGGTGATGTCGTCCATGGGACTGTTGAGGGGACGGCCCAGATTGCGCGGAGGCTCCCAACCGCCCGCACCGTCGGGCAGGGCTACAAAAAGGTCATATCCGCCGAAACCGGCATGACCACGGGAGGCAAAGAACAAACGGCCCTGTCGGTCGAAGAAAGGGAAGGCATCGTGGGCGGCCGTGTTGAGCGGAAAGCCGGGATTGAATGGCCGGGACCAGTCATCATCCTGTCTTCGGCACATCCATAGATCCAGACCGCCCTCACCTCCCCCGCGATCACTGGCAAAGATAAACAGCTGCCCGTCCGGCGAAACGGCCGGATGCATCATGTTGTACCCCTCGTTGGCGAAGGAAACCGGCTCGGGCCGGGTCCAGCGATCGTCTCCGGCTTGCCTGGCCGTAAACAACTGAAGCGGATACAAGCCCCTGTCATTGGGAGAGGAAGCATTTCGCGTAAACCACACGGTCTGGCTGTCCCGCGAAAAAACGGCATATCCGGCATGCAGGTTTTGGGCATTCAGGCGTCCCGACCAGGGTTCGGGCTCCGTCCAGGTCGAATCCGTGAGCGGGCGGGTGAAAAACAAATGGAGAAAATGGCGGCCCGTCCAGGCGGATTTTTCCTGGAGGAGGCGCACACCCGGAGAGCGGTCGGAGGTGAAGACCAGACCTCCGTTCCAGGGCACGGCCGCGTGATCGTCGGCATCGGGCACATTGACGGGTATGGGTAGGTAGCGGACAGCGCCGAAGAACGGTGGAATGTCGCCGACAATCAAACAGGCCTCCGCCCGCTTCAGAGACAGGCTGTCGCCCGGATTCGACGCCGCATACCGGAGAAACCAGTTGCGGGCTTCTTCATAACGACCGTTGGCCATCAGCGATTCGGCATACAGAAACCACATCTCTTCCTTCACCTTTCCGGTGGCCACGGCCGTATCCAGGAGGGCGACCGCCTTTTCCCACTGATTGGTCAGTCGGTAGGCCTGGGCCAGCTTTTGGGCAGGGGCAGCGCGGAATTGCTCCCGAAGTCCCTGCTCGTACAGGGGAATGGCCTTGTAGTATGCTTTTTCGCGATACCATTTGTCCGCCTTCCGCCCATCGGCTTTCTGCGCTGCCACATGACCCCACCACGGACCCAGAGAAAACAAGAGGATCAACAGCCTTGTTGTACCTTTATCCATATGGGTCGGGTATTCCCAACCATAACGCCAACGATCCCCAAATTGATGTCATCATGCGCACACTGATTCTTCTCGCCGCTCTTCTGGCTCCCCTGTTCGTTTCTGCGCAGGAGAGGCCCAGGTACGACATTTATGAAAGCAGCCGGGATTTCCTCACCGGACCTGCCAATGCGATGGTCATGGAATTGCCCGGTGTCAGGGAAAAAATGGCCGAAAAAGTCTGGGAGGATTATTTCGACAAGCTGAAAGGCCGGGCCAAGCGGTCCAAAGAGATCAAGGGACATGTGTTTCCCGAAGTGGAAATCTATCCGATCGGCGGGTATGACAAGATGAACGTGTATTACCGCCTGGAGGAAAGCAAAGAAAAAACGACCCTTACCGTCTGGTTTGACCGGAAAGGCGGCGTGCTGCGGTCGGATGAGGATGCCGCCGCTTTCCGGGAGGCGGTCAAATTTTTGGAAGATTACGGTCTCCAGGTACATATCGCCCAAGTGCAGGAAGAGCTCGAAGCCGAAGAAAAGAACCTCAAAAACCTGGAAAAGGACATGGACAGGCTCAAAAGGGACCACGACGGCTATCAGCGCGATATCGAACAGGCCCGCGAACGCATAGCCAAAGCCGAACAACAAACCATCGACAACGTCAAGGAACAGGGCCGCATGCAGGAGATGATCCGGCAACAACAGGATAAGGTCAAAGAGGTACAGGAGCGAATCCGGCAGCTCCAGCGCTGATGCCCGACCTCCCGCCCGACGGTTTTCGCCGTGCATGGGTTCCACCCGCTGGTGCGGGAATTTTTCCACATCCGTCACCGGAATGCCGGCTTTGAAACTCCGGTCCCTGACCATATCCTTTTTGCGTTTTCCGGGTTCCGGCCGGTTTATGGGAATAATGAGATTCCTCAAAGCGACCCTGGGTCATCAAGGCACCCGGGTTATGCACATTTGATTGTGGAAAACCTTGAGAGGCCGGACACCCCGCCGGGCGATTCGCCCGGTGTCGTTCGTACCTTTGTGCAGCAACCCCCCGACATGGCAGACAAACCGGCATTCAAAGACAAACAGACCGATCCGCGTATTCGCCGTCAACGCGATGCGGACATGTCCAACATGGTTTTCGGGAAACTGCCACCCCAGAACCGCGACCTGGAAGAAGTCGTTCTGGGCGCTTTGATGATCGACAAGGAAGCGCTGCCCATGGTGCTGGAGATCCTGCGGCCGGAGACATTTTATGTCGATGCCCATCAGCACATCTATCAAGCCATGATCCAGTTATTCGATCACTCCAAGCCGGTCGACATGCTGACGGTCACCGAAGAACTGCGCAAGATGGGCAAGCTGGAAGCGATCGGCGGTCCCTATACATTGGTCGAACTGACCAACCGGGTGGCCAGTGCCGCCAACATCGAATACCACTCCCGAATTCTTGCCCAAAAACACATCCAACGGGAACTCATCCGCATCTCCAACAAGACCATCCGGGATGCCTATGAAGACACAACGGATGTATTTGACCTCCTCGATGAGGCGGAAGCCGGACTGTTCAGCATCACCCAGACCAACATCAGCAAAAGCTACGAACCCCTGGGCGCCCTGAGTGGCAAGGCGCTCAAGCTGATCGAAGAGCTCTCCCAAAAGGAAGACGGCATGACGGGTGTCCCCTCCGGATTCCGCGACCTGGACAACCTCACGGCCGGCTGGCAGCCTTCCGACCTGATCATCATCGCCGCCCGTCCATCCATGGGTAAGACGGCCTTCACACTGAGTCTGGCGCGGAATGCCGCTGTGGAATACGGCAAACCGGTCGCCTTTTTTTCGCTGGAAATGGGAAGTACCCAGCTCGCGATGCGCCTTATTTCTGCCGAAGCGGAAGTAAAAGGCGATCGCCTGCGGAACGGAAAACTCCAGGGCGAGCAGGAATGGGAAAGGGTGCGATCCGCCATCTCCAAGTTCAGCGATGTACCCATATTCATCGATGACACACCGGCCATCAACATTTTCGAGCTGCGCGCCAAATGCCGCCGGCTCCGCAAGCAACACGGCATCGAACTGGTGATCATCGATTACCTGCAGCTCATGTCCGGCACCGGCGACAGCAAAGGCAACCGCGAACAGGAAGTGAGCGCCATTTCACGAGCCTTGAAAGGCATGGCCAAGGAACTCGAGATCCCCGTTATCGCCCTGTCCCAGTTGAGCCGGAACGTGGAAAATCGCGGCGGCATCAAACGTCCCATGTTGTCGGACCTCCGGGAATCCGGTGCCATTGAACAGGACGCGGATATCGTGACTTTCTTGTTCCGACCGGAATACTATGGCATGTACCAGGATGATGAAGGGCGCGATACCACCGGGCTTACTGAAGTGATCGTCGCCAAGCACCGCAATGGTGCGGTGGATACGGTGCGCCTGCGGTTCACGAAGGATTTCGCCCGGTTCAGTGATTGGGACGACCTCCACTTTGATGATCTGCCCATGCCCGACCCGATGAGCAATCCGGGCGGTCATTTCGGGGTCATTACGCGGTCCTCGCGGATGAATGACGAAGACGTCCCTTTCTGACGTCCCTGTCCCGTCATTCGCATCAATGCCCTGCAGCCCTTACCTTTGCGGCGTCAAACCGCCTCCATGTCTGCTACCTTGTTCGACCAGGTCGAAGCCCTGATGGCCGAAATCGGTAAAGCCCAACCCTCGAGTGCCGATGAGCTGGAGCAGTTCCGCATCCGGTTTCTCGGCTCGAAAAACATCCTGAAGCCCCTTTTTGGCGAGATCAAGCAGATCGAGCCGGCCCGGAAAAAGGAATACGGGCAGTTGGTCAACCGGGCCAAGGAAGAGGCAGAGGCCAAATATGCCGAATGGCAGGCCGTCTTTGCCCGCGAAAAGCGACAGTCTGCCTATGCCGGCATGGACCTGACTGCCCCGGGTGAACCCCGACCACTGGGATCCCGCCATCCGGTCTCGCTGGTCATGCAGGAGATGATTGCCATTTTCGGGAGAATCGGTTTTTCGGTAGCCGACGACCGCGAAATCGAGGACGACTGGCACAACTTCACGGCCATGAACACCCCGGAGGACCACCCGGCCCGCGACATGCAGGACACCTTTTATGTCGTGGATGCTCCGGGTATGTTGCTCCGCACCCATACTTCCAGCGTACAGGCCAGGGTCATGACGTCCCGCAAACCGCCCATCCGGATCATCGCTCCGGGCAGGGTGTACCGCAACGAGACCATCTCCGCCCGGTCCCATTGCCAGTTCCACCAGATTGAAGGTCTATATATTGACGAAGGCGTCAGCTTTGCCGATCTCAAGCAGACGCTCCTTCACTTTGTCCGGGAATTTTACGGGAAGGACCGGAAAATCCGTCTGCGTCCCTCCTACTTTCCCTTTACGGAGCCCAGTGCCGAGATGGACGTTTACATGGGATTGGAGACGGAGAAGGACCGCCGGATTACCAAAGGCACCGGCTGGCTGGAGGTCCTCGGATGCGGGATGGTCGATCCCGCCGTTCTCCACAATTGCGGTATAGACCCTGAGCGCTATACGGGTTATGCTTTCGGAATCGGTATCGAGCGCACGGCCATGCTCCGCTACAACATCGAGGACATCCGACTGATGTTCGAGAACGACATCCGGTTTCTCCGCCAATTCGACGCTGTCGTATGAAACCAACCCTCCCCAAAGGCACCAGGGATCTCGGTCCCGATCAGGTGGACCGTCGCCAGCACATTTTCGGCGTCATCCGCGAGGCTTTCGTGCGCCGGGGATACCGGCCCCTGGAAACACCCGCCATGGAAAGCCTGGATACCTTGACCGGCAAATACGGGGAGGAAGGCGACCAATTGCTTTTCAAGATCCTGAACAATGGCGATTATCTCGCCAAAGCCGATCCGGCCGCCCTGGAATCACGGGATTCGGCCCTTCTTACCCGCTCCATCGCCAAACGGGGTTTGCGCTACGACCTCACGGTGCCTTTTGCCCGCTACGTGGCCATGAACCAGCATTTGTTGTCCTTTCCGTTCAAGCGCTATCAGATCCAACCCGTGTGGAGAGCCGATCGCCCCCAGAAAGGCCGCTACCAGGAATTCTTTCAGTGCGATGCGGACGTCATCGGCTCCTCTTCCCTGATGTACGAAGCCGAATTGATCCGTGTCTATGACGAGGTTTTCCATGCCCTAGGCATCCCGGTGGAGATCCGGATCAACCACAGGCGTCTTTTGCAGGGACTGGCCCGGATCTGCCGCCTGGAATCGCATTGGCAGACCCTGACGACTGCGATGGACAAAGCCGACAAAATCGGCTGGGACGGGGTGCAGGCCGAACTGATCCGGCACGGGCTCCCTGCCGAATTGGTGGACCGTGCCATCCGACTCCTGCAGTCATCACCGTCCGGCGCCAGGGATGCCGACCTCGCCGCCGACCCCGACGGGGCGGCCGGTTTGTCGGAACTCGCCGAAATCCGCACCTATCTGGGGAGTGCCCCACTGCACAACCGGCTTGTCGATGACCTGACCCTGGCGAGGGGACTCTCCTATTATACAGGGGCCATCCTTGAAGTCAAGGCGACCGAGGTGGCAATGGGAAGTCTGGGCGGCGGCGGACGGTATGCCGACCTTACGGGTCTCTTCGGGTTGCCCGGAATGTCCGGTGTTGGCATTTCGTTCGGGGCCGACCGGATCTACGATGTCATGGAGGAACAGCGTCTTTTTCCTGCCTCCGCTCTGCACCGGCTCCAGGTATTGGTCCTTTGTCTCGATGCCGAAGGTCATGCCGAATCCTACCGGCTGACCGAGAGCCTCCGCGCTTCCGGGATTATCGCCGACCTTTATCCCGAGGCGGCCAAGCTGCAAAAAATGATGAAATACGCCGATTCCATCGGTGCCGGACACGTTTTGATCATCGGGGAGGAGGAGCGGGCTTCCGGCCTCTATACATTGAGACACATGGCGGAAGGCATTCAGCAAAAGCTTGATCTGAAAGGAATTATACATGCGTTAACTGCCCCGACGAATTGTTAACCCATCGTTAAAGGTGGCGCGATGTAGGTTGAGGCCGTATCTTTGCATTTCGAACCAAGCGCACTGACTGCGCCCATTCCTTTACGAATGCACAACCCGATGGCGCGAACCGCAATGATCATCCTGTGCCTCTGGCTGTCGGCAGGCAGTCCACTGGCAGCGGGAAACGGGAGCCCCGCCGGCGACCGTGACAAAGAAGTCCCCGCCTGGTCTGAGGAAGAGATCCGGGCAAGGTTCAAGACCATGCCCAGTATCTTCACCAAGCGTTTCTCGGAGGAGACCCGGCGTCAGATCCGGATTTACGTCCATTCGCGGAGATCGTTTGCCGAAGACTTGCTCGGCCGGGGCTCCGTCTATTTTCCCATCATCGAGCAATACCTCAAGCAGTACGGGCTCCCTCTGGAACTCAAGGTCCTCCCCATCATCGAGACCAATTTCAACCCCTTGGCCGTATCGCAGGCCGGAGCAGCCGGCTTGTGGCAATTCATGGAGGGTACGGCGGAGGTCATGGGCCTGAGTACCGGGCGCGATCTGGACGAGCGGATCGACATCCATCGCTCTACCGAAGCGGCGGTACAGTACCTCGCTTTGCTCTATAACAAATACCAGGATTGGGCGCTGGCTCTGGCCGCTTACAATTGTGGCCCCCGGTATGTCAACCGGGCCATCCGGAGAGGCAAGTCGAGGGATTTCTGGACCATTGCGCGCTATTTGCCCCGGGAAACCCAAAAGTATGTCCCCCGGTTTCTGGCCGCTTCCTACCTCGTGCATTTTTACCACGAACATGCGCTGGCCCCTGCCCTGCCCGACCTCGATCTCCAACTCACGCAGGACGTGCGTCTGCCGGCCGCCATCTGTCTTTCCGACCTGGCCCGCATCGCCCAAACGCCCCTCGAGGTGTTGCAGCGTCTGAATCCCGCCTATGGCGACGGCTGTCTGCCCCGCGACCCCAAAGGACCCCTGGTCACGTTGCCCAAACGGTCGGTCGGATTTGTACTGGGATACATGAACCTACCCGAAGAAGGCCGCAAATATTTTCCGGAACTGGAAAAAGGATTTGACGGCCCGGCGCCGGCGCCGGTGATCGAGGATTATTCCGTGGTGTATTACGCCCCCATGCCGGAAGAATCCCTGTCCGATGTCGCCGCGTTGTTTGACGTGGAGGAAAGTCTCATCCTGTTGTGGAACGGCCTGGAGCCGGAGCCCCGGTTTGACGGTGAGCGGGAATTGATGATTTACCTGCCCATCCGCCGCCCCTTCCACCTGCCCAAAAGCCATTTCAGCCGGTTGCCGCGATACAGCCGCGAAAGGCTGAGCCCCATGTCTGCCGAACCGGACGGCAACGATCCGGCAACGCTGATGATGGATGCCATCCGGCCACAGCGGTTCTGGCACCATACCATGGGACTCGGGGAGAGCCTCGGCGAACTCTGCCGGCGCTACCGCATTGCTGACGTGCAATTGCTGCATGCCTGCAATCCTGCTGCCCTTTGGTCCCCGGGGGAGGTCATCCGGATCCCAAGACCGGACGAAGACATGGCCGTTCGTCCCTGACCCTCATCCGCTGACCAGAAGCAGGAGGATCAACAACGCCAAACCAATCCACAGCCATAGCCGGTAACGCCCTCTGCGCTGCCGCTGCCGCAGCCAGGCAATTTCGCGGGCGCTGATCTCCCGGTAATCCTCGACCTCGTCCGGCGGGTGGGCATCCAGGATGTGCTTCACCCGCTCCGCATCCGAGGGATGTACCCACAATTCGACCTCGAAGGTCGAAAGGGGCATGATCTGGTTCATGGTGTTGTTGCGCAGCACAGCCGGAATCCCTTCAGCCCTGAGCAGGGCCATGGCAATGCCGGCTTCATCGGCGCGTGCATAGGTGCGGATCCGTTCCATGGGCATCCCTGGTAGCCGTCAAGACCCGGTCAGAGGGTCAAAAGGGAAGGCCTCTCCGGGCCTATTTCGCTGTATCCTCAATTTTTTTGCCGGTTTCTTTCCTAACTTATTGATTATGCCTATCTTTGCAGCCATTTTCTGTAAAACTAATCCATAATCAGACATGCGTCATTACGAAGTCACTTTCATCGTGGATCCAGTACTGTCGGGCGATGAAATTAAATCGACAGCTCAGACTTATGTCGATATGCTGCAGCAGGAAGGCTGCACGATCGTACATAAGGATGAGATGGGGCTGCGCCAGCTGGCCTACCCCATCAAGAAAAGGAACTCCGGCGTTTACTTTTGCGTCGAGTTTCAATCGGAAGGAGGGGCCTTCATCCCGAAGGTCGAGTTGGCATTGAGCCGCGACGAGCGCATCATGCGTTATCTGACGGTGGCCCTCGACAAATTTGGCGTCAAATTCAATGACGACAAGCGGAAAGGCCTGATCGGCAAAAAGACACGGAAGGCCGTGGCGGCCGTCGAAGGGGAGGGTGTTCGCACCCAGCCCGCACCGGCACCTGCGCCCGCCCCTGTTGCTGTCGCCCCTTCTCCTGAACCTGCCCCTGCCCCTGCCGCAGAGGAGGAGTAATTCCTTTTCACCCTTTCAATCCATCCAGACATGGCCACCAAAGACGATATCAAGTTTCTCAGCAATCCGAAGATCGGTCTCAAGCGCACCAAATACTGCCGCTTCAAGAAATTCGGAATCCGGTACGTCGATTACAAAGACGCCGACTTCCTGCTCCAGTTCATCAACGAACAGGGCAAGTTGCTTCCCCGCCGGATTACCGGCAATTCCCTGAAGTACCAGCGCAAGGTGTCGACCGCCGTGAAAAGGGCCCGTCATCTCGCTTTCCTGCCCTATGTGGCCGACTTGCTGAAATAACCCTGTTGACCTGAAAAACTTCCGAACATGGAAATCATTCTCCTGAAAGATATAGACAACGTCGGCGACAAGCACACCATCGTGAAGGTCAAAGACGGATACGGCCGCAATTATCTGCTGCCCCGAGGTCTGGCCCTGATCGCCAATGACACCAACCGCCGCAAGCTGGCCGAAATGATTCGCGTCGAAGAAGTCCGCGAATCCCGCCGCCTCGATGATTACCGCGTAATCGCCCAACAGCTCGGCGGCGCCACCCTGCGGATTGCGGCCAAAGCCGGCACCAGCGGCAAGATTTTCGGCAGCGTCACCAATGTCCAGTTGGCCCACGCCATCAAGGACCAACTTGGCCTGGAGATCGAACGCCGCAAGATCGAGATCGCCGAAGAGGTCAAGACGCTCGGCACCTTCACGGCCAACATCCAATTGCACAAGGAAGTCAAAGCCCAGGTGCAGTTCGAGGTGGTGGAGGACTGACGACCGACACGCCATCCATTAAGAAGCCGCTTGCCCGTGGGGCAGGCGGCTTCTTTTTTCAGGGCAGGCAGGACCATCGGCCGGGCACTATTCTCCGCCGACGACCACCGTCCATGGCCGGACATACCATTTGGCAATTAATCCATTTTTAACATAGGGATCCCGGCGGGCAAAGGACTCCGCCGCATCAGGCCCTTCTCCGCGAAAGACCAATACAGCGCCATCGGCCGGATCCGCCAAAGCGCCGGCCATGACCAGCTCACCCCTTTCAAAGGCTTCCCGGGCCAGATCCAGGTGTTCCGGACGGTACGGGGCCCTTTTCTCCACATAACCGTCCACGGTTTCGTAAAACAGCAGGTAGTACATGGGGCAATATTACTGCTGAATGGTGTAAACCCGCTACGCCTTATTGCCGGACGACAAGGGCGGCCCTGGCGCCGGTCTCCCCGCCAAGGATGTAAAGCCCGGACGGGATGTCGCGAAGGTCAAGGGGTGTGCCGGGTACTGCCTGCCAGGACCGCACCACCTGACCATCGGCGCGCATCAGGTGCAACCGTTCCGGTGCCGCAATCCCCGGCATCAGCCAGTCGCCCGCCGGATTGGGGTATACCGCCAGGACCGGATGGCCGGCGTGTTCGGACACCGACACGCCGGGATCGGAAATCCGCCACAGCTCCGCTCCGTGGATGCCGTCATCGGCCCGGAAGTAGAGTTCCTTCCCGGTTACCTGCAGCAGAATGATCTGGGGATCTCCGGTTGGATGGATGTCTCCGGCCAGGCGCGGAAGACTGTCGGGATCAACAACCCACCATTCACGCCCGAGGAGCCCGTCATCCGCCGTCATCCACAACTGATCACCCAATGGTACCAGAATGCCGGGAGAGGAGGAGGAGCCGCCCGGATTCAGATCGGCCACAAGGCGGGTGCCCGTCGCTGTGCCGTCCGTGACACACAACTCCCATCCGCTGCTGCCGTCCTGACATGGGAAATACAGCCGGTCATGCGCCCTCATGGCAGGGTTGATCAATGGGGCGACGCCCGGCCCTCCTGCGTTCATGTCTTTGACCATGTAGGTACCCGTATCCGTACCGTCCGTACGCCACAATTCCAGGCCGTGGATGCCGTCATCGGCGGCAAAGTACAGGGCATCCCCGAACGGCACCATTGGCTGTGCCTGCAGGGCCGATCCTTCCGGTCCCGAAAGGATGTCCTTCAACAGCAGGGTGCCGGATTCCGTGCCGTCGCTGATCCATAACTCCATGCCGTGAATGCCGTCGTCGGCCAAAAAGGCGATTTTCTCCTGACCGGGCAGGCGAAAAACCCGGGCCGCAGGATAGGCGAAGGCGGATCCCAGGGCGCGAATATCTTTGAGCAGCCGCACCTGTGCCATACCGCTGTCCAGCACCCAGAGCTCCCTCCCTTCGGATTCGGTATTGACCAGCAGGAAGAGCAGGGAATCCGTCTGACCGCTGAATCGCACCTGCGGATCTGCCAGGTTGGTCCATCCTCCCAAATCATATCCGGAGAAATCCTTGGTCTCCGCCCGCAAGCCGGCGGAGGACGGATCATTCTGGACCCCGTACACCAGCGACCCTCTGAAGGTTTGCAAGCCCAGGGCGGTCAGCAGGTTGTCCCCGAAGAGGAATACCACATCCGTACCCGCTTCCGTACCATCGGTATGGGCAAGCTGGAAAATGCCGGGTTCCGATCGGATGACAAACCAAAAGCGGTCGTCAAACAGAATCCCGTTTTGCGGGAAGGAAAAGCAATCTTCCCCGGAATAGAAAACGACAAATCTTTCCGTGCCACCCGGTGTACCATCGGTTCGCCAAAGCTGACGACCCGTCATGCCGTCATTGGCGCCAAAATACAAATGACCGTCAAAGGCGCCCAAATAAGTGATCCCCGAGACATCTCCGGTGGTATCCGGCCGGATGTCCTTCAGGAGATGCGTCCCTGCATCCGTCCCGTCGGTGATCCACAATTCGTTGCCGTGGGTACCGTCATCGGCGGTGAATATCATCCGGCCATCCAGAATGCGGCCTATGCCCGGCGCGGATGAACCGGAGGGATGAATGTCCTTCACCATTTCCGGCCATTGGGATATGGCGGTATGCAGGGAGGTCAGTACCAACAACAGGGTGTATTTGATTTTCATGACCTGTAAAATTTTGAGATGTGAAAAGCCGGGTGTTCCGGCATCAATGATTGATCACATGGTAAGCCAGGGCTTTCCGGGATGGGGATCAACGGTGCTGATCGATCAGGATGACATTGCCATCGGGGTCCTTGACGACGATGTGCGCGGGTCCGGCGCCTCCATCTTCCGTCTCTTTCACGATTTCCACACCTGCAGCTCTGAGGTGTCGCTGGATGTCCCGTACATCGTCAAAAGGTTCGAATGCCTGGCCCTCCTGGTCCCATCCGGGGTTGAAGGTCAACATGTTGCCTTCAAACATGCCCTGAAAAAGGCCGATGAGGGCGCTGCCGTTTTTCAGGATGGCCCAGCCTTTGTCGGGATCTCCGCCGGTGACCGAAAAACCCAATTGTTCATAAAAGGCCCGGGAAGCCTTGATATCCCGGACACTGAGGCTTAGGGAGAAAGCTCCTGGATTCATTGAAAAAATTTAAAGGTGAACGGATTCCGGCATGGACTTTTCAACGGCCCTCCGTTTCGGGGCATTCCATGTCCGGTTTGCCCTGTCAAGTTACGAAGGAACGCGCATACAAAACCCTACATTTGCCGGGTGGACGCTCCGACCCTGATTGCCAGTTCCGAAGCGCTGGACATCATTCTCGCCAGGACATCTCCCTTGGGGGCAGAGTCCCTGCCTGTTGTGGAGGCGGGTGGCCGGATCCTGGCGGAACCTCTTGACGCCCCGGTGGACATGCCTCCGTTTGACAACAGCGCCATGGACGGTTTTGCCCTTGCCTTTTCGCCGGGAGACAGCGGACCGTGGCAGATCGTCGGTGGCATCGCCGCCGGTGATGCCGGGCAACACGCTGTGGGTCGCGGGGAATGCGTACGCATTTTTACCGGAGCCCGCATTCCTCCGGGGGCAGATACGGTCATTCAACGGGAATGGACCCGGGAGCTGGACGGTCTGCTGTATCTGCAGGGTGGTCCGGTCCGCCAGGGGGATCACATCCGTCCCAGAGCCAGCCAAATCGGTCGGGGAGAACGCGCCCTGGCATCCGGCACCCTGCTCACGCCCGGGGCTGTGGGATTTCTGGCCAATCTCGGTATTCCTGCCATCCGGGTACAACGATGGCCCCGGGTCGGCATACTGGTCACGGGTTCGGAATTGATCACGCCCGGACAGCCGCTCGGCCCGGGACAGATCTACGAATCCAACTCCCATTCGCTGGTGGCCGCTCTGGCAGGCATGGGTATCCGGCCGGAATGGGTGGAACGGGTCACCGACGACGTCCTGGCCTTCTCCCGTATTCTGGACCAGCGACGGGATGGGCTGGATGTCCTGCTGGTCACCGGCGGTATTTCCGCCGGCGATCACGACATTTTCCGGCTTTACATCGAAGCCGGCCGCGTTGAACCCTATTTCTACAAGGTGCGGCAGCGTCCCGGCAAACCCCTGTTTTGCGGGCGGGAGGGAGAGACCCTCGTATTTGGCCTGCCGGGCAATCCCGCCTCGGTATTGAGCTGCTTTTACCTCTACGTCTACCCCGCCTTGCGCCGGATGGGGGGGTTCCGGGAGGTGGAGATGGAACGCCGGGTCATGCCGTTGGCCCAACCCTTCACCAAGAAAACCGGGTTTGTTTTCTTTCTCAAGGCCAAAATCCTCGACGGCGAAGTCATGCCCCTGGAAGGCCAATTGTCCTATATCATGCGGTCCTTTGCCGAAGCGGATGCCCTCATTGTTCTGGATGAGGACAAGAGCGAATTCCCTGCCGGGGAAAAGGTTGAGGTGCGCCTCCTTCCGCAGGGCAGACCCTGAACCCCAAATTCCGCCTCCCGTCATGCCGGATGCCCTGATCCTTTTTCACGTACTGCTGGTGTTGGTCGCCTTTTTGTACAGCAGTGTGGGCCACGGTGGAGCGAGTGGTTACCTGGCCTTGATGGCGCTTTTCGGGTTCTTGCCGGAGGTGATGCGACCGACTGCCCTGGTGCTCAATATCCTGGTCGCAGGGCTGGCCTTCTGGCATTATGCCCGTGCCGGTCATTTCCGGTGGGCCTTGTTCCGGCCTTTTGCCCTGGCTTCCATCCCGGCCGCCTTTGTGGGAGGATTGTGGGATGTGGATCCCCTGATGTACAAAAAGATCCTCGGCGTGCTCTTGCTTTTTGCCGTGGGTCGGATGGTCTTTCAGCCCCGCGACCCGGGAACATCCCTGCGGTCCCTCCACGTTCCTGCGGCATGGCTGACGGGTGCAGCCATCGGTTTTCTGTCCGGATTGATCGGCATGGGAGGGGGTATTCTGCTTTCACCTGTTCTCTTGCTGTTGCGGTGGGCCGACATGCGGCAGACAGCCGCCGTGTCCGCCTTGTTCATCCTCGTCAACTCCGCGGCCGGGCTGGCAGGACTTGGACTTTCCGGCATCATGTGGGACCCCTCCATGCCCCTGATGACCGGATTGGCCTTTGCCGGAGGTATGGCTGGCAGTTGGATGGGGGCACGGCACCTGCCGCTCGGCGGATTGCGGGCTATGCTGGCAATAGTCCTGATCGTTGCCTCGTTTAAGCTTATCTTCACCTGACTATGGAAAGCAGCAAGACGGAAACCATGGAAATCATTGCCTTCGGAGTAGCCGCCCGCATCATCGGCGCTCCGCGGATTTCCTGGCCTTATATCCGTGATACTGCCGAACTGCGCGCCGCTTTGATACACCGGTATCCCGGCCTTCGGAACGTCCCTTTCATCCTGGCGGTCAACCGGGATGTAAGCCCGGACGAACAAACGATTCCTCCCGGTGCCACGGTGGCCGTGTTGCCGCCTTATTCGGGAGGCTGATCCCATCATAAGGACCATGAAGAATATCTTCCTAAAGGGACCCATTCCGCCCGCTTTTGTCGGTGAAAGCATGGCCCGTCACCAGTCGAAGACGAGCATTGGCGCCCATGCCCTTTTTTTGGGACAGGTGCGGGCCGATGAACATCCTGAAGGCGTGGTGGACCGTATTGATTATACCGCCTATGAAGAAATGGCCCTGGAGAAGGTCCATGTCATCCGCGAAGAGGCGTTCGCCCGGTGGCCGCTGACTTGTTTGCATATTCACCATTCCCTCGGAGAAGTCAAGGCCGGCGAGATCAGTTTTTTCGTCATGACCAGCTCCCCGCACCGCGCAGCAGCCTTCGAAGCTCTCCGACATATCGTGGACCGGATCAAAGCCGATGTACCGATCTGGGGACGCGAGATCTTGCGAGACGGCTCGGACATCTGGAAACAAAACCACTGACGCCCGCTTCTTTTCCCCTGAACCAGCCTTCCCGGAATGAACGACATTACCCACAAGATCTTCACCCGCCGCATCGCCGTGGCTGAGGCCCTGGTGCAGGTAGGTGATCCCCGTACGATCCAGCGCATCGAATCCCGGCAGATCCCCAAAGGTGACGTCTTTGAAATGGCCAAAGCCGCCGGACTGCTTGCCATCAAGAATACGGCAGGTGTCATCCCCGACTGCCATCCCCTTCCCGTCGAATATGCCGCCGTGCGCAGCGCTGTCGAAGGGATGACCATCCGCATTGAGGTCGAGGTGCATACCGTTTACAGGACCGGCGTTGAGGTGGAAGCCATGCATGGCGCCGCCATTGCGGCTTTGACCATGTATGACATGCTCAAACCCGTGGACAAAAACGTGGAGATCGGTCATGTCCGGTTGCTGCGCAAGAAAGGGGGAAAATCCCAGTTTACGGACCACCTCGGACTGGGCCTCAAAGCCGCGGTGGTGGTTTGTTCCGACAGTGTATCCGCCGGCAAGAAAGACGACCGGGCCGGAGTGGCCATACAAACACGCCTCGGCGACCATCAGGTCATGGTACCGCATTATGTGGTCATACCCGATGAGCCCGAAGAAATCCGCAGGGCTTTCCTTCGCTTCACGGGCGCTGAACCGGTCGATCTTTTGTTGATGACAGGAGGAACCGGTCTTTCGCCGCGGGATGTCACCCCGGAAACGATTGCGCCGCTCCTGGACCGGGAAATCCCGGGCATCATGGAAGCGGCCCGCTCCTTTGGCCAGGACCGGACACCCTATGCCATGCTCAGCAGAGGCGTGGCCGGCATGAAAGGCCGTACGCTGGTCATTACCCTGCCCGGTTCGACCGGCGGCGCCACGGAGACCATGGACGCCTTGTTTCCCTATGTGCTGCACCTGTTCAGAGTGGCGCAGGGCATGCGCCATGACGCAGGGTAGAACGGCCTCAGAACTTCCCGGAACGGAGTATGATCTCCAGCTGTTGCATCCACTCCCTTTTTGATTTTCCAGGGCCGTAAACAAACCCGGTCGCCAGGACCAGATGCCGTTCGTCCGGGCTGAGGATCAGGCAGGAGATAAACGGTCCGCCCATGACGTCATTGTGCATGCGCCATAACCCCCGGACTTCCATGGCGTATTGTCCTCCTATCGTGACCGGAGAGAAGAACATGGGCAAGTAGTGGTCGTCGATGACCATGCGGGTGGGGATTTCCGGCAGTCCCGAACTGACAATGGCCGTCATCCTGTCGTGAAGGCGCCGGAACCCTTCCTTTTCAAACTGGTCCTGGCTCTGATAGGGTATCCGGCGGAAGAGCAGGCTGAGGGAAATGTCCTTCAGCTCCTTGCGCAGCCACAAGGTGCTGTCCTGATCCAGCGCGGTGACAAATTCACCCGGAATGCGAAAGGACAGCCCGGTGCGTTCCCTGACCTGGCGGGTCAAGGGGAGGTTTTCTTTGGCGGCATAGGTCTGGCTTTCCAGGATCGGTTGGTCGTGCTCCCGGATACGGGACAACAGGGCAGGTCCCCGATCGGCGATGGCCTGATAGACGGCCGCTTCATCTTGCCCGTAGATGTAAAACAGCAACTGGCCCAGGGCCCAACGGTTGCGAACCTGACGCACGAGCCATGGCTGTCCGCCCGACAGCAGGGTATCGCCCAGGTCCTGGCGGATCATGTCGTCCAGCGGGGTGCCCTGCAAACCGGCATGACCGATGACGAGGTAGGTGCGAAGCTCCCGGCGGGCGGCATTGGCCTCCAGGTCTTTGTAGGAGAAATGGGTCAGGTCATAGAGCGGTTCGGGTGCGGGAAGGATCAGGAAGGGGGCGCCCATGGTGAAATCCACACTGTCGCCCAATCCGTTGGCCCACCAGGTACTGTCGGCGATGACGGTCAGTTTGTTCGCTTTTCCGAAGGCTGATGGCAAACCTCCGTATCGCCTGGAGACATTGTCGTCCCCACAGGAAGCGAGCAGCCCTGTCAGGAACAGCAACAACCCGAAAAGGAAGGGACGGACGGACCTGATGATGGCTGGCAAGGTAATGGGCATATGGAGAAGATGCGGGAAAGAGACCATGTGGCGTATTCAGACAATAAAGATGTGGAGGATGGAGCCGATGACCGTGGCGACGAGGAGGCGATAGGCCCAGATGCCGGCTCCCGGATAACGCGAGGCAAATCGGGCCGTCAGGTAGCCGCCCAGGGCTTGGCCGCCGGCCAGGATCAATCCGATCTTCCAGTCAATGTAACCTCGCCACTGGAAGATAAGGATCACTGCCAGGGTGAACAGGGCGACCACGAGCACCTTGATGGCATTGGCCCTGATGATGTCATAACCGGCTGTCAGCACCATGACCGCGACAAAAAAAATGCCCATGCCCATCTGGATAAATCCGCCGTAAAAACCCAGGGCGAAGAACAGGGGGATGGCCAGCGCATACCGGGGCCGTCCGGGAATTTCCGCGGCGCGCAGCCATCGCTCGGGCCGGATGAGGATGACGCCCAGCATAAGGATCAACAGATAGCCGAAAACGGAGCGAAACTGCTCATTGGTCACGGAAATGGCGGTCCACACCCCCGGAATGGCACCGGCGAAAGTCATGAAAATGTAGGGTCTGGCCTGGCGGAGATCGAGTTTGCCTTCCCGGTAAAAAACCCAGGCGCCCAGAGTGGTCTGGCTCAACAGTCCGAGTCGGTTGGTACCGTTGGCCACGTTGCCGGGCAGACCCAGCACTTCGGTCATGAGCGGCAGGGTGATGGCCGAGCCGTTTCCGGCCAGGGTATTTATGACGCCGGCCAGGAAGCTGCCGGTGACCGCCAGAAGGATCAGGCCGGGCTCCATGCGTCGCCGGTCCTGGTCTGGCACAATTCGATCAATACGCCGTGGGTATCACGGGGGTGGATAAAGCAAATCCACTTGTTGTCCGCTCCGACAGCGGGTTCCTCGCTCAACAGGTTGAATCCCTGATCCCGCAATCTGGCCATCTCGGCCCGGATATCGTCCACTTCGAAAGCGATATGGTGTATGCCTTCGCCGCGTTTTTCCAGGAATCGATGGACCGGTGATCCATCCCGGGTGGATTCCAGGAGTTCGATTTTTGATTCCCCGCTTTGATAGAATACGGTAACCACCCCCTCCCGGCCTACTTCCTCCACTTTGTACGGCACGGCGCCGAGCAAACGGTCAAAGAGGGCCTGGGCGGCTTTCCGGTCTCGGACGGCGATGCCGATGTGTTCGACGTGTTTGATCATGGGGAGATCCCTTTGGACAAAGGTAGGCGTATGTGTTGTTCTCCCCGCTTTTTGGGTTGGTCAGGCCACCAGCGTTTCAAACAATGCGCCGACATCCTCGGCCGGCAAATAACAGCGGTCCTGATAATGGGTGACGATGCACCTCAGATACACCGGGCATCCATGGCGAAAAAGGGTTTCCAGCGTGATGTTGCCGTAACGCTGTTGGGCCCGGTGGTCGGATCCTCTGTGCAGGGGTGGTTTGAGAAAATGTCTTTCCTGTACTTCATGCTCTCTGATGCGCACATCCGACATCGAAAGGCGATATCCGGCCTCCTTGATGCGGTCGCGCAGCAAATCCGCCAAAAAGCGGACCTCCCGGGCCGGGACCTCTTCATTCTGGAAGTGGAATACGAAGCCGGAGGTAGCCCGGAATGCCAGAAAATCAATGCTTTCGTCTTCCGGATCCAATCCTGCCCGGTTGAGATTGAAGGCGTGGCGAAGGCGTTCTGTCCAGGGGAGATAATCCTCCCGTTCCCGCCATTGCCGGAAACCGGTCAGGAAGTCTTCATCCCGCACGAGCGCTTCCCGCGTTTCGGCGGGCGCGCCGGATTTACCTCCGGACCGGAATAACCATCTGAACGGATTCAACCTCATGAGCAAGGGTTCAACAACTGTCTGGAAGGAGGGGTGGGAATGACGGGGTGTTGCCTTCGGTTTGTACATGGCAAACAGGCAGAAGGCCTTCAATGTTCGCGCCGCTGTATGGCGGGGAATGTAGCTTTGCGGGAAAAGCGCGTGAAACCTGATCAATTCATGGACCTGGTCCGCCGGCGGCGGGCCGTCTTTCCCCCGGTTTTTACCGACATGCCGATCGAGGAGGCGTGGATAGCCCATCTGCTGGAAGCGGCCAACTGGGCGCCGACGCATCGCCGCACAGAGCCCTGGCGTTTTCACGTTTTCCGGGGGGCCGGTCGCCAAAAGCTGGCCGATTTCATGGTCGAGGCCTATACCCGGATCACGGCCCCGGAGAAATTTTCGGAAGCCACCCGCGACAAATTCCGCCTCAACGCCCTCCGGTCGGACACGGTCATTGCCCTGATTTTGAAACGCGATCCTCAGGAGCGCATTCCCGAATGGGAAGAAATTGCTTCGCTGGCGGCCGCTGTCCAAAACCTTTGGCTTTGTGCTACTGCCTACGGATTGGGGGGCTATTGGAGCACCCCCGGACTGATCCGGGAGGTGGGTCCGTGGCTGGGATTGCCGGAAGGGGAGCGATGTATGGGCCTTTTTTACCTGGGCCATTACGACATGCCTGAAATGCCCGGACAGCGGGGGCCTGTGGCCGAGAAGGTCACCTGGCACATGGACTGACCCGCGACGCCCGTTTTCCGGGGCAGAATAGCTTTCAAGTCCGTACTTTTGCCGGTCTTTTCAACCTGTTTACTGAAAAATCACCCTACGAATGGACCAACTCATCTATTTCCTGCCCTTGTTTGCCGTGGCGGGTCTGATCTATATGGCCTACCTGTATGCCTGGGTCGGCCGGCAAGATGCCGGTGACGACCGCATGCGCAAAATAGCCGGTTACATCGCCGATGGCGCCATGGCGTTTCTCAAAGCCGAGTACCGGGTATTAACCCTCTTCGTCATTGTGGCCGGCGCCCTGTTGGGTTTTCTGTCTACACGGGTGGAAACGACCCATTGGTTTATCGTCATTGCCTTCGTCATTGGTGCCGCCTTCTCGGTCACTGCCGGCTATATCGGCATGCGGATCGCCACCAAGGCCAATGTACGGACCACCCAAGCAGCGCGCACCAGCCTGGCCAATGCCCTCCTGGTGTCCTTCCGGGGTGGCACCGTGATGGGACTCGGTGTGGCCGGACTGGCCGTATTCGGCCTGTCATCCCTCCTTGCATTTCTCTTCTTCTGGTTGATGGGCGGCCAATGGACCGGCGTCCACGACATGACCATGGTCCTGGAAGCGTTGGCCGGATTCTCTCTCGGAGCAGAGTCCATCGCCCTGTTTGCCCGCGTGGGGGGAGGGATTTACACCAAGGCCGCGGATGTAGGTGCTGACCTGGTGGGTAAGGTGGAAGCCGGTATTCCCGAAGACGACCCGCGCAACCCCGCCACCATCGCTGACAATGTAGGCGACAATGTGGGCGATGTGGCCGGTATGGGTGCCGACCTTTTCGGCTCCTATGTGGCCACGGTGTTGGCCGCCATGGTCCTCGGCAACTATGTCATCCGCGACATGGGGGGCGCCGTTGCCGATGATTTCGGCGGACTCGGTCCCATCCTCCTTCCCGTTTTCATTGCCGGTATCGGTATCCTTTTTTCGATTATCGGAAGTTTTCTGGTCCGCGTGGCCGAAAACAACGCCAATGAGAAATCGGTGTATCGCGCCCTCAACATGGGCAACTGGACCGCCCTCCTCCTGACCGGCGTCGCCTCCTGGTTTGCCATCCACTGGCTCCTCCCGCCCGCCATGACCATGAACTTCTTCGGACAAGGCCTCCTTGCGGTAAGTCCCAATGACGTTTTTTACGCCGTATTGATCGGTCTGTTCGTGGGCGGCAGCATTGCCTACATGACGGAATACTATACGGGGTTGGGTAAAAAACCCGTCCTCGACATTGTCGCCAAATCCGTCACCGGTGCGGCCACCAATGTCATTGGAGGTCTGGGCGTGGGCATGATCTCGACGGCTGGTCCGATCCTGCTTTTCGCCGGAGCCATATGGGGCGCCTATTCGCTGGCCGGTTTTTACGGGGTGGCCATCGCCGCCTCCGCCATGATGGCCACGACCGCCATGCAGCTCGCCATTGACGCTTTCGGCCCCATCGCCGACAATGCAGGCGGTATCGCCGAAATGAGTGAATTGCCCAAAGAGGTACGAACCCGCACGGACATCCTCGATTCCGTGGGCAACACGACGGCCGCCATGGGCAAAGGATTTGCCATCGCCTCCGCCGCCCTGACGGCCCTGGGCCTGTTTGCGGCCTATGTCACTTTTACGGGCATCGACGGGATCAACATCTTCAAAGCCGACGTCCTGGCCGCCCTTTTTGTAGGGGGAATGATCCCGGTGGTATTCAGCGCTCTGGCCATGAACTCCGTGGGCAAAGCCGCCATGGACATGGTGAAGGAAGTGCGCCGCCAGTTTCGCGAAATCCCCGGTATCATGGAAGGTACCGGCCAACCCGAATACGGCCGCTGCGTGGAGATCTCGACCAAAGCCGCCCTCCGCGAAATGATGCTGCCCGGTCTGATCACCATCATTACCCCGGTCATTATCGGTTTTGCCATGGGGCCTGAAGCCCTCGGTTCCTACATGGCCGGAGTCACCGTCTCCGGTGTTTTGTGGGCCATTTTCCAAAACAACGCCGGTGGAGCCTGGGACAACGCCAAGAAATCGTTTGAAGGTGGCGTAACGGTCGATGGTCAGACTTACTTCAAGGGTTCGGACGCCCACAAGGCGGCTGTGACTGGTGATACGGTCGGCGATCCGTTCAAGGACACCTCCGGCCCTTCCATGAACATCCTGATCAAATTGACCTGCCTGGTGGGACTGGCCATTGCCCCCATCCTGGGCGAGATGTACGGCGCCCCGGCCGGACACAGCCTTCGGGAACAGGAGTCGTCCCAAATCCGTTTGGGCGCGGCACCCGCCTCCGAATGTCCGGAGGATGTCTATACGATTTGATTTGTTCTGTTCCTTTTCCTGTCAAAAACCCCCGGCCAGACACCGGGGGTTTTTGATGGGCAAAGTCCCCATTACTCCCATCAGGGGGCACTTTCCGGGGCCGGCATTCATTCCTGCCGGGCAAAAACCCGGTCCAGGATCATTCGGGCGTAGGCATTTCGCAATTTTCCGCCCTCCGCGCCCTGGGCATACAACTCGCGGATATCCGAAACGATTTCCATGGCACGCAGGTTGACCTTCTCCTTGCCTATGTACAAAAAGTGTTCGGGTTGAAAGTCCCCGATGGACTGTCTGGCTTCGAGAAGGTCCGCACTCAGATCGAAGGCATTGGCCTGCTGTTTATCGGCGAGCAGCGAGAACAATCCAAGCCTGTCCTCCCTGAAATGGCATTCGTTGACCACCATGGGAAGGAACAGGTAAAAGTAGGCGATCTCGATCCAGTTGAGCCTGATGGCACTGATCCACGGGTCATGCATCGTGGGATACCAGGTGGTAATCGCTTTTTGGGAGGCATTGACCGGGCCCGAGAGGGCATCCGACAGCGCCTTTACATATTCCGCTGACAACGACCCCTCCAGATCCCGGGACAACATGGCACCGATCTGTTCCCATTGGATGGAACCGAAGGCAAGACCGTTGCTGAACAACGGGTCGGGTGAATAGGCCGCATCTCCTATTATCGCCCAACGATCGGGGGAATAAAACCGGGTGGCGGTGTAGGGATATCTCCGCATCAGGTTGGTGTCATCCACCTGCCCACTGCGCACCAGATCGGCGATGACGGTATGTGAGCCATCCGCGAACCGAAGGAAATCCTCCATATTCCGAATTTGAACGCCGGCGAGTTCGGGCATGTAGGAGAAACCGATGCTCATGCGGTCCATCCCGGATTCGCCTTTCATGGGGATCATCCAGATCCATCCGCCCCGGCACATGAAGTGATGCGTGCTGTAATAGCGGTCATAATGATAGGTTTCCCCCGGACCTGCCGGCTCCGGACCCCAGGCTTCCAGGTCTTTCAGAAGGGAACGGTCAAATCCGTCCACACGAAACCAGAACACATCCCTGGGAGCATCGGGTCGGACCGTCAGGTCAAATTGGCGGGCCAGCAGGCGGTGCCGCCCTGAAACGTCCAATACCCAATCAACCTCCAGGGTTGTGGCTGCACCCGAGGTCATCATCACCGACAACCTGTGTTTGCCACCTGGTTGTATCTCCACTTCCGTCACCATCCCGTCCAGGCATTGGATCGCATCGACGGATGCGTTCATCCGGCGGATGTCCCGGTCGAAAACCTCCCGGTTGAGTTGCCAGGAAGGGGGATGGTCCATAGGCCCGGACCAGCCGGGAACCTTGCGGCAATCCCGGGGTGCCCGTTCATTGCAGTGCACGGAGTACGTCCTGTCGGAAGGGTCATCCGGACGGATTTTGAAGTAATACGTCAACGCATACTTGGGATAATGATGGTCTCTCAGGTATTCCGTGAGGCCCATGCATTCCTCCAGAAAGCGGGCGGTAATTTCGATGGTCGATTCCCCGACCACCGGCAACCCTCCCCGGTCCTCCGGCCCGATGCGATAAAGCTGGATTTTGTCTCCGAACATGCGGTTCAAATACCGCACGCCCATGTTGGCCTGTATGCCATTTCCGATAACCGCCACTCTCATGATACGACCTTTGTTCTTGCGACCCGGCTTCCTCCTCCTCATTCCGAAGAATGATTCCACAGAAAGGCCTGTACCTGCATCCACAACATTCAACGCATCCCTGGAGCATCTACTGTGCCAATTCCGACATTTTAAGAAAATACTAAGGACTTCCCTTCCTGCTCTGATGGTCATCGGGCAACAATGCCGTCTGCCTCATTGGTCCAGCACAGTCCGAGTCACCTGCGCCACCCTGGACAGGATTTGCCGGGTGTATTCCGCACGGATGCGCCCCCCTTCGGCGCCTTGCTCATAAAGGCCGCGAAGGTCGTCCAGCATCTCCATGGCCCTCAGGTTGACCTTCTCCTTGCCCATATAGACAAAGTGCTCCGGTCTCGCCCGGCCGAGCGCTTTGCCAGCCGCCACCAGGTCAGGGGTGATGTCAAAAGGACGGGAGTCAGAGGTATTTTGCAGGAGCTTGAAGAGCTTGAGCCTGTCGGGCTTGTAATGGCAGCCGTTGACGACCATCGGCAGGAAGACATAGAAATAGGCGATTTCGATCCAGTTGAGGCGGATGGCGCTGACAAAAGGATCGTGCATGGTGGGATACCAGTTGGTAATGGCGGTCTGGGTAGCGATCACCGGCCCCATGAGAAGATCGGAATACGTGTGGACCATTTCCGGTGACAGGCGACCCTCGAGTTGCTGCCGGAACATCTCTCCGAGTTGCTCCCACTGCAGGGTACCAAATGCCAGCCCGTTGCTGAAGAGCGGATCCGGTGCATAGGCGGCGTCCCCGACTATGGCCCAGCGATCCGGGTGATACACGCGCGATACGACATAGTGGTACCTCTTCATGGTATTGGTGTCCAACACCTCTCCACTGCGCACGAGGTCGGATACGACGCGATGGCTTTGGTCGGTATGGGCCAGAAAATCACTGATACGCCGCACATTGCCCGAAAAGACATCCGGTCTTGATGTAAATCCGACACTCATCATGTCCCCGCCATCTTCCCCTTTCATGGGAATCAGCCAAATCCAGAAACCTTTCCCCATAAAATGATGGGTGCTGAAATAGCGATCGTAATGGTAGGGTTCTCCGGGACCGGGCGGCATGGGACCCAGTGCATTCAGGTTTTTCAGCATACCCCGGTCAAATCCTCTCATCCGGAACCAAAAGCAATCCCTTTGACCTTCCGGTTTTTGAATCAGATCCAATTTTCTACCCAGCAGTTGCCGCCGTCCCGTGACATCGATGACCCAATCCGCTTCCAGGGACATAGCCGTGCCCTCGGATGAACGGATATGAAGGACATGACGGGCATCGGGCCGAATGTCCAGGTCCTTGACTTCTCCTTTGATCCGGTGGATGCCGTTTTACGAGCGGTCATGGCGCGCAGGTCACGGTCGAATACTTCCCGGTTGAGCAACCACGAAGGCGGGTGGTCCATGGGGCCTGTCCATCCCGGTACCCGACGGCAATCGGCCGGAGCCCGTTCATTACAATGCACGGAATAGGTACGGTCCTCCGGATTGTCCGGATCGATTTTGAAATAATACGTGAGGGCATACTTGGGCAAATGATGGTCCCGGAGGTATTCCGTCATACCCAGGTGCTTTTCCACAAAATGTGTGGTGATCTCGATGATGGATTCCCCGACGACGGGCAGTCCGCCCCGGTCATCCGGACCTACCAGGGTAATTTGCAGACGGTCGCCAAACTGCTTGCGGAGATACAACGCACCCAGATTGGCCTGGATGCCGTTGCCGATGATCGCGATGTGCATGGATGGATAATTGTGTTGGACCAACACTTGCAATTCGGGTTCCAAATACCGGATGGATGACCGGAATCATCACGCAGACCTGTCCGACTTCCGACAAATTCCCGGCATCGGCTAATTTTGAATTCGGGAAATCTTTCAGCTCACGGCCACACAACAGAATGAAATACCATGAAGAAATGTGCCTTTGCCATCATTCTGTTATGCCTCTTTCGTCTGCTCCCCGCACAAATCCTCACCATCCATTCCCGGGACACCCATGCCCCCATCGAGCGTGTGACCCTGATGAGTGCGTCACCGGAGGCTTTCGGCATGACCGATACCCGCGGACAGGTGGATGTCACCGCCTTTCAGGGAGCAGCCATAATCACCATTCGCTGTTTGGGATATGCCCCTGCCGTAGTGAGTTACCGTCAACTGGACAGCCTTGGATTTACCCTGGAGATGGTCCCTTCACCCGGGCAGATGGAGGAGATTGTAGTTTCGGCCTCCCGCATGGAAGAGGAGAACCGGCATTTGCCGTTCAGGATTGCGCGCATGACATCCCGTCAGGCCACCTTTCATAACCCGCAGACGGCAGCCGATCTGCTTGGCGCTTCGGGTGAAGTGTTCATTCAGAAAAGCCAACAGGGAGGCGGCAGTCCCATGATTCGGGGTTTTGCCACCAACCGCCTGGTTTACACGGTGGACGGGATACGCATGAACACCGCCATCTTCAGAGCGGGCAACATCCAGAATGTCATCTCTCTGGATCCCCTCTCGATACGCCGGACGGAAGTGCTGTTCGGTCCCGCCTCCGTCATTTACGGTAGTGATGCCATAGGCGGGGTGATGTGCTTTTTGACGCTCGCGCCACA
>JAGFIW010000109.1 GCA_024103195.1 Saprospiraceae bacterium
GCTGCCGAAAATCTGTATGGTCCTTATCAATGGGAACGCTATGACTTGTTGGTTTTACCGCCTTCCTTCCCGTTTGGTGGTATGGAAAACCCGCGGCTCACTTTTCTGACCCCTTCCGTCCTCGCCGGTGACCGATCCCTGACAACCATCGTGGCTCATGAACTGGCCCATTCCTGGTCCGGCAACCTGGTGACCAATGCCACATGGAATGATTTCTGGCTCAATGAAGGCTTTACCGTCTATTTCGAACGGCGAATCATGGAAGCCCTGTATGGAAAAGAGCTCAGTGAGATGTTGGCGGTATTGGGTCACCAGTCATTGGTGCAGGTCATGGATGCCAAGGGCTGGGATCATCCTGATACCCGGTTGAAACTCCAGCTCAAAGGAAGAAATCCTGATGATGCATTGACGAGGGTAGCTTATGAGAAAGGCTATTTGTTCCTGCGGACCATTGAAAGCATTTACGGGAGGGAAGTATTGGACCGAATCCTCCAGGAATGGTTTCGTACCCATGCATTCGGGGCTGTGACGACCGAAACCTTCGTTTCCCATTTAAGGCAGGCGATTCCGGATGAAGCTTCCCGTTTGCGTATTGATGAATGGGTGTATGGTACGGGACTGCCGGACAACGCCGATCTTCCTCAGTCCGAAAGTTTTGATCGGGTTGATGCAGCTCTCGGCAAAATTGCTGCGGGCCAGACCCTTGGGGCTACGGATACGGCAGGATGGAAAGCCCAGATGTGGTTGCATTTCTTAAAGCACCTTCCGGAAGAGGCAGATTTGGCCGCGCTGGATCGCCAATTCGGTTTTTCGGATTCCGAGAATGCCGAGTACCAGGCCGCCTGGTTTGAGCAAACCGTGAAGACCCCCTATGGCGATGAGGTGCTTGAACCTCTGGAAGCCTTCCTCAAAAAACATGGACGCAGGAAATTTCTGGTTCCCCTGTACCGAAGTCTCAAGGAGAGTGGAAGACAAAAAGACGCGCTCCGCATTTATTCGCAAGCCCGTCCCGGGTATCATGCCGTATCGAGAGGGACGCTGGACGACTTGTTGGGTTATCAACCGATCCAGGACTGACAGGATCGAATGGAAGAGCCTCAGAGGGCCTGAATCACGTCATATTGCGTGAGAATGTGCACCTGTCCGGCATGGTCGCGACACAGGATGGCCGGTACTTTTTTGTCCAGAAACCGATTGAGACGGCTTACGGGAGTATCCGGCGTTACCCAGGGGAAAGGCTCAGTCATTATTTCACTGACCAACCGGTCGGTCGGATGATGAGGGTCTTCCAGGAGGAGGTGAAGGATTTGTGATTCGGTCAGCGATCCCTTCACTTCTTCGCCATCCATCACCGGCAGCTGGCTGAGGTCGTAGGTTTTCATAAGGCTGAGCGCCTCTTTGACCGTCTGGTCCGTGTGAACCGCTATCCATTGACGGGCACCTTTGATTCGGATGAGATCCCTGACCATTATTTCATCTTCCAGAAAGCCTCGTTCCCTCATCCAGTCGTCATTGAAGATTTTGCCTACGTATCGGCTGCCATGGTCATGGATGATGACGACCACAAGGTCTTCAGGTCTCAGCTTCTCCTGCAACTGGAGCAAGCCTGCAACCGCGCTTCCTGCGGAATAACCGAGCAACAGCCCTTCTTCGCGCGCCAGACGCCGGGCCATGAGGGCACCATCTTTGTCGGTGACCTTTTCAAAATGGTCGATAATCGAGAAATCCACATTTTTGGGAAGGATGTCCTCGCCGATCCCTTCCGTGATATAAGGATAGATTTCCCTGGTGTCAAATTCTCCGGTTTCGTGATACTTTTTGAAAACGGACCCGTAGGTATCAATACCCCAAATCTGGACAGCCGGGTTTTGTTCTTTCAGATACCTGCCCGTCCCGGATATGGTTCCTCCGGTGCCAACACCTACCACAAGGTGCGTGATCCGACCCTCCGTCTGTTCCCATATCTCCGGTCCGGTCGTGGCGTAATGGGCTTCTCGGTTGGACAGGTTGTCATACTGATTGCACCAGAAGGAATGAGGGATTTCCTTGCTTAGGCGTTCTGCCACTTTGTAATAGGATCTGGGATCATCGGGCTCAACATTGGTTGGACAGACGATGACCTCCGCGCCCAAGGCTTTGAGCATGTCCACTTTCTCTTTGGATTGCTTGTCGGTGGTCGTGAAGATGCAGGAATACCCTTTGACGGCAGCCCCCAAAGCCAGACCCATTCCTGTGTTACCCGATGTGCATTCAATGATGGTTCCTCCCGGTTTCAACCGTCCATCTTTTTCCGCATCTTCAATCATCCTGATGGCCATGCGATCTTTGATGGAATGGCCGGGATTGAAGGTTTCCATTTTCACAAGGCACGGGCAGGGGAGATCACGGGTGATACGATTGAGCTGGACCAAAGGGGTGTTGCCAATGGTCTCCAGGATATTTCGGGCGTAATTCATAGCAGGAGATATTTGGTGCGGACAAAAAATCGCTGGTCCTTGACAGCCAGCATCCGTGCAACGGTATCGCTGGCCACGACAATTGTTCCCGGTGGGTAGGTACCCGGAGGAATGGGGCCAATGACCCTGGCAAAGAGAATCCGGTTGTTCAGCGGGTTTTTCAGGGCGATGATGCTGTTGATCTCTGCTTCGTTGTGAAGGACCACCAACTCGTCACCGGTTGCCTCCGTATGGATGCAGGCCCCGTACCCCTGTTGGGAAGATTCCGTCATGGTCTTGCGCGATTTCATGTACTGGGTCCGCAATCGATGACTCTTGCCCCACAGTGGGTGTCCTGTGAATTGGCGTATGCTGTCGGGAATTCCCCTGGTGCTCATCCAGCCTATAAACAGAACCTGGTCGGGCTGAAGGGAGGCCGTGACGTGGGGATTGTAATGGAGGACCGAATCGACAGGTATGCCGAACATACGTCTAGAAATCTGGTAAAGGGTTTCCCCTTTCCGGACTTTGTAGAATACAGGTGCCCCTTTCCAGCGGGCATAATCGGGGTACCGGTAGGGAAGAAGAGCCTTTCTTGGCACCGGGATGAGCAAGGTGTCCAACACCCCCGGCAGCCGTTCTTTGAAAGCCTCATTGTAATAGAGAAGTTCTTCAAGTTCAAGACCGTAGAATCGCGAAAGCCCGAAAAGTGTTTGTCCGGGGGCCATGACATGGCGGAGATGCAGCCGGTCTCTTTCGCGCAATATTTCGAGTGAATCCTGAAAAGTCAGGTATTGGTCCCTGTTGCCGGTTTGGGCCAGAGGTGCACCAGATTCCATGTACAAGACCAGCATGGCAGCCAAAAGAAAATGTTTGTACATGGGGATGGGATGGTATTTGATGCAAAAATAGACAACCGGGCACGAAGCGTTTACTTAACGGACGTTGATCGGAGGATGGTATGGCCTGCGGGGAGATATGGGTCTTAGGCTACCTTTGTGCCGTCATGACGCCATACCGTTCCGTTGCTGCTATCATTCCTGCCAGATGGGCTTCAAGCCGCTTTCCGGGAAAACCGATCGCTCCCATTGGAGGACGTCCGATGGTCCTGCATGTCATAGACAGGTGTCAGGAGGCCGGATTGGGTAGGGTTATTCTCGCCACGGACGATGAACGCATAGCCATGGTGGGGAAAGAGGCGGGTGTGGAAGTGGCCATGACGGATCCGGCATTGCCCAGCGGTACAGACAGATGTGCTGCCGTGGCGGCATCATTGGACACGGACTGGATCATTAATGTCCAGGGTGATGAACCGTTTGTCGATCCGATAGCCATCCGGCAGTTGGCCGATATGCTTCTCCGTTCAGACGGTTCGGAGATCGCCACCTTGGCACGCCCGGCCCGGGATCCTGACCAACTTGATTCCATGCATTCGGTAAAGGTCGTTACGGACCTTCAGGACAGAGCCCTGTATTTCAGTCGCATGACCATCCCTGCCCAAAGGGACCGCATCCGCAAGGAATGGATTTCCGGATATCCATACCTGCTGCATATAGGGATGTACGGCTTTTCAAAACGTACATTGTTGACCCTGGCCGGTTTGCCGGCTACGGACCTTGAAAAAGCCGAACAGTTGGAACAACTCAGGTGGATGGATCACGGCTTCCGGATTGTAGTGGGCCGCACCCGTTATGAAAGCTGGGGAATTGATACGCCGGAAGACCTTGCGCTTGCCAATCAGAAATGGAATGAGGGGGGGATTCCGTTCATAAAAAATCACCCGTAAATCCGAAAGGCAACAAATCGGAGCAGCGGTCGAAAACCCAGATTTCGCCAACCTCTCCCTGCAAGATCAGCCGGATGGGATGCTTGTTGATGTTTTCCTGTTCGAAGAGCAACTGCCGGCATTGACCGCAGGGGCTTGCGGGTTGGGACACCTTGTGCTCTTTGGAAGAGACTGTTATGGCCATAGCCTCCAACGACTCCTCCGGGTATTGCGTACGCACGGCAGCAATTGTCGTTTGCTCGGCACACAGGCACACGGGATATGAGGCGTTTTCCAGGTTGAAGCCGGTCACCACCCGACCCATTCCGGTCCGAATGGCAGCCGCCACCCGAAATCCGGAATACGGCGCATAGGCATGGGGAATGGCTGCACGGGCAGCCATCAGGAGCAAGCGATCTTCATCGGGAAGGTCATGCACGCTCGCAAAACTTCGGTAAGGCAGTTGCAGGTCAGACATGGTACTCAGTGGACGATGGTCGCCCTTGGATAATTACGATAATTTTGGCCTCTGGTTCAATGGGAATGAGAAAGATACTGGTTTTAGGGGCGGGGCGATCAGCGACCACGCTGATTCACTACCTGGACAATCATGCAGGCTCGTCAAAATGGCGTGTGACGGTGGCTGACAGCGATGCCCTTGTCCTGGAGGCAAAAGTCAATGGACTCCGGCATACCGAAGGAAAATTGTTCCATGTGTCCAATCCGGCCGACAGGTCCCGGATCATTGGCGAACACGATTTTGTCATATCCCTGCTGCCATGGACCCTTCACCCTTTGGTTGCCCGGGAGTGTCTCCGGCTGGGCAAGCATTTGTTGACCGCGTCATATGTCTCACCGGCTATGAAATCTTTAGCCATCAAGGCTTCCAAAAAAGGTCTCTTTTTTCTCGGGGAAATGGGCCTGGACCCGGGGATTGACCACATGTCAGCGCTGGAACTGATTCGCAGGATTCGCCAGAAGGGAGGGGTTATTCGGTCCTTCAGGTCAGTGGCGGGAGGCCTGGTCGCACCTGGCAGTGATGATAATCCCTGGCATTACAAGTTTACATGGAACCCGCGCAATGTGGTGTTGGCCGGACAAGGAATATCCCAGTTCAGGGAGCGCGGGCAAATGGTGCTTCGCCCGTACCCCGAATTGTTCGCCCGGGCTGAGCCGGTAGCCATCGGGGAGGATGACCATTATGAAGTGTACCCCAATCGGGATTCTCTGCACTATGAAAAGCTGTATGACCTGGAGGGGATACCATCTCTGATGCGCGGAACGGTCCGGTTTCGGGGATTTTGCCGGGGATGGCATGCTCTCATTCGATTGGGTCTCACCGAAGGGGTTACCGAATTGCACACACCCCCCGACATGACATGGGCCCGATTCACGGGAGCCTGGCTTTCGTCGGTGGCCCAAGGGGTAGCCCTGGAGGAGGAATGCGCCCGGTTTCTGGATATCTCCCTCCGGGATCCTGTTATGGATCAGTTGAGGTGGCTGGGGATATTTTCCGATCGTCCGCTGGGGATTTCAGGCCGCACAGCGGCCGATCACCTCCAGACGCTTCTGGAAGAGAAATGGGCCCTTCGTCCCCATGACAGAGATCTGGTAGTCATGGAACACCGGATCGGATACGGGATGGGCAAAGAGGCCATCGAATGCCGTGCCCATCTCCGTTATGAAGGGAAGGACGTGTGGCGAACTGCCATGGCCGACCTGGTAGGCCTCCCATTGGCCGTTACCACCAGATTGTTCCTGACAGGCCATTTACCGGTGCCGGTTATGCCGGGTCCTTTCGAAGCCCGGATTTTTGAACCGGTGCTTGCAGCCCTCAGGGAGGAAGGTGTCTCCTTTGAGGAAATCCATATTCCCGGCAACGGTGATGAATCCGTTACCCGAATCCATTCCTGACGGTCTTATGCCAAGAGGATTCGACATCCGGGTATGGGATACGGGGACCATTTTCCAGGCCATGGCGGTGATCCGTCAATCGGGTACGCTCCTGATTGCCATTCTGCTGGCCAAGTCAGCTCTTTCCCTGGAAGATATCGGATTGTACGAACAGTTTGTCTTCCTGGGATACCTGCTCACTTTTTTCTGGTTGGATGGTGCTTTTCGCGGCATGGTAACCCTGTCTTCATCGATGGACTTGGAGGCGCAACCCCGCTTTCTTTCCCGGGTCGCGGGCAGTCTTTTGGTCGCCGGAGCCGGGCTTTGGGTGCTGGGATTATGGGTGATCCCGTTGGTATGGGGCAAGTTGTCGGCAGGACAGTTTCCATGGCAGGACTGGTGCTGGTTCAGTCTTTTCGTCTTCACTTACCAGGTCAGTATGTTGGTGGATCACGTTTGGCTTATCAGGGGTGATAGGAAGGCCATGTGGAGATGGGGGTTGATTTCCCTGGTCGGTTTGCTGGCCGGCTTGATGATCCCGATCCAGCTTACCGGCCGACTGCAGGCGGGAATGATCGGACTGGCCATATTCGGCTTGCTGAGGTTGTTGGTCATGTTGTTGGTCACACGGCCCGTCTGGCCGTTTTCCGGGTCTTCGGATTGGATGAAGGAATGGAAAGCCGTAAGTCTGCCGCTCGCCCTTTATGCCATCGTTGGGGGGGCAGCGGTCCTGGTGGATGGCTGGATCATTCATGCCTGGTATGGGGATCCATCCACCTTCGCCATTTACCGTTACGGGGCCAGGGAATTGCCATTCACCACCGTACTGGCGGGTGCCACCGGATTGTATCTGTTATCCCGCGCCAGCAAGGACTGGCAGGGGGGATTGGAGGAGGTTCGGAGGCGGGCTGCCCGATTGATGCACCTCTTTTTCCCGCTGACATTGGTGCTCATGGCCGGCAGCGACCTGATTTTTAAGTGGGTCTTCAGTCCCGATTTTGGGGA
>JAGFIW010000128.1 GCA_024103195.1 Saprospiraceae bacterium
GGCAACGAGGCAGACCACCAATCTGACCCGGCATCCGGCACTGGATTTCTGGACCTCCTGGTCGGCGGATGGCCGGCAGTTGCTTTTTTACTCCGACCGGGACGGGAACAAGGAGATCTACCGGATGGATGCCGATGGCAGTCATCCCGTCAACCTGACCCGGCATCCGGCCTATGATTACCTGCCGAGCTGGTCGCCCGATGGCCGTCACATTGTCTTTTCCTCCAACCGGGACCACGAGCAGGGAGAGATTTACCGGATGAACGAGGACGGATCGGGGGTGGTTCGGCTCACTTTCAATGAATTCTTCGAGGAAGTCCCGACCTGGTCACCCGACGGGAACAAGATCATTTTCACCCGGCAAATTCTGGAAGCGTGGGATTCGACGGGAACGTCCAATGGAGAGATCTTCATTATGGACAAGGACGGGAATAATGAACAACGACTCACTGTGAAGGAAGGATATGACAGCGGCGCCAAATTTTCACCTGATGGTCGCCGGATCGCTTTTTATGACACGGACGAAACCGGAAATTACGAGCTCTGGGTCATGCAGGCCGACGGAACGGGGATGTCCAACGTGACCCGCGACCCGCTTGAAGATTATTCCCCGGACTGGTCACCCGACGGCGAATGGCTCGCCTACACCAGCGGAACACCTGTGCAGTACGACGTTTGGGTCCTGCACCTTGCCACCGGAAAGAAAATCCGGCTGACCCACGAACCCAAACGGAATGAATCGCCCGTGTGGAAGCCACGATCCGGCACCGGAAAAAAATGACAATCACCGTTTTTTTCCCAATTCATTAAGACAAGGGAAACGACTACCTAACGCCCAAACCATCGACCATGGCATACAAAAACAAAACGGCTAAAACGAATGAGGACGTGACGGCTTTCATCCACGCCTTTGTCCAACAGGAGGCCAAGAAGGATGACAGCTTCCGGCTGATCGAATGGCTAAGTACCTGGTCAGGATACCCGCCAAGGATATGGGGTCCCACGATCATCGGGTTCGGGCAATATCATTACCGGTATGCCAGCGGTCATGAAGGGGTTGCGCCCATCCTCGGATTTTCCCCACGGAAAGCCGCCTTTTCGTTATACGCCTATACGGCCATCGATGAACACAGGTATTTGCTGGATGGTCTTGGCAAATTTACCATGGGCAAATGCTGTATCTATTTCAAAAAATTGTCGGACCTCCATCTGCCCGCCCTGGAAAAAATGTGCCGGACGACATTGGCGTACATGCGCGAACACTATGATTGCAGTGACCCTGACACATCTTCGGGAAGAATATAGCCCAACTGGAAAATCTCCTTACAGATGTGCAGGATCCGTCAAGGGTGGGTCAGGAAGGGATCAAGCCATTTTTTTCCGGGATAAATAATGGACGGTGAGCCCGGTGAGGGATGCCATGACGATCGCCAGGGTCGCCGCCACGGCCGGATTGCGCACGGCCCCCTCCGTGTAAGGTGTCAACTGTCCGTAATACACGGCAAAGTGGGTGACGACCGCCGCCACGGAGGCAGCCACAGGCGCCGCCAGATGGACCTTTTTTCCAAAAATCCCGAACAACACCGGAATGAAGGCCGCCGAAAAATAGGCGTACACGCCGTTTTGCGCAAAAATGCCCACACTCAGGGCCGGATGCAGTAACTGGTCGCGCGAAAACCACCACGAGACAACCGCCAGCAGGACGATCACGCCCCGGTTGACCCAAATACCCCGGACACCCATGGACGCCGGATCCCTGCCGGTCAGCGGCGCCAGAATGTCTGAGGTCACCGTGGTGGAGAGCGACTGGATCAGGTTTTCAAGGGTGGACAATCCCGCTGACAAAAGCCCCAGGATGACGATCAGCCCTACCCATACCGGAAATTCGGATACCACATACGCGGGAATGATCCCGTCCATGGGAATGGCTTTCCCCTCTGCCGTCAGATCGGGAAAGGTGAGTCGGGCGTAAAAGCCGGCAAAGACCACACTGAAAAACAGCAGTTGGGTCAGGATGGTCGTCCACAGGAACACCGGCACATGCCGCTCGTCGCGCAACAGCATGGAGCGGGTGATGATATGGGGTTGGCAGACGATGGCCAGGCCCACGACCATAGCGCAGACAATGATCTCGAAGGCGTCCCGGAACAAGGGGCTCGAGGGGTTGTTCCACGATACCAGCAGAGGATCTATGGCGGTCAGTTTGTCCATGAAACCGTTCACCCCCGCGCTGAAATGTTCATGCCCCGACCCCAACAGAATGATCGCCACCAGGATCATGATGCCGGCCTGGATGGCATTGGTGTACACCATGCTGTTGGCGCCGCCAAACATCATGTAGCCGAAAACAAAAGTCACAAGGACCGTCAGGACAGACACCTCGTCGGCATTGAGCGCACCGGCCAGCACTTTGGTCATCCCGACGGCGATGAGCACGATGAACGTGATAAGCAACAGGGAAAGCACGGCAAACCACAGGGCGAATCCGCGACTGCCATACCGGGTACCCATCCACTGGGCCATCGTGAGGGCTTTGACGGCCTGGCCGTGACGCCGGAAGGCACGAGTGAGGACCACGAGGGATACGTACAGCGCCAGCGGGGTGAAGATGCCCAAGGCCAGAAAGCCGCTGAGGCCGTACAGGGCGATGAATCCCGGATTGATGATGAAGGTCGCCGCACTGGTCATGGAGGCCGCCAGCGACAGGCCCACCATCACCGGGTGAAAGGCGATGGTGCCCAGGGCATAATCACCGAGGGATCCGGTACGTCGGGCGCCGCGCACGACCAGGAACAGAATGAGGGCGGCATACACGGCGACGAGTACAACGGTGGCGGTGATCAGGGCGGAGGAGGCCATGGCAGAAGGTTGAAACGGCGTAATCTACGCATACGGCCGCACACCGGAATGTCCCTACCTTTGCGCGGTGCAGGTTGCCTACGATTTTCACGATACCATCGCGGCTTTGAGTACACCGCCCGGTGTGGGCGCCCTGGGGGTGATTCGCATCAGCGGACCGGACGCGATGGCCCTGGCCGATCG
>JAGFIW010000165.1 GCA_024103195.1 Saprospiraceae bacterium
CAGCGGAACAGGGAATCGACAAACCCGAGCAACCGAATCCCGATATGTCCGCCGTCCGTAAAGGTGGCGGGAAAGGAGGCGGGCAACGGAGTTTGGTCAGCGGCATGGACCTTCCACTGGTCAATACCGGTACCCGTCTCCCGGTCACCTTCTCCCAGGACCAAAAAAATCGTCCGGGAGGGATCCAGCAAATCATGGATGATCGCGGAGCCATCTACCGGGCGCAGAGGCACCCTGACTGGTTGTTTCATCCAGGCCCGGTAGGCGGTGTCGGGGATAAGGAAAACGGGTCCCAGCGAATACTCTTCCCGGAAAGCTTTGGCCAGGCCCTCCATCATAGTGTCCCGGCTGGCTTCTTCGATGGCCATTTTTTCGGTGGCCCGGCGGCGGGCCGGGGCATCCTCCGGAAGAGCAGCCACGGCTTTTCTGATCCGCGCGTGCTTGACCGTATGGGTGGGATAAACCACCAGGAGCGTGGACACCGACAATTGCTCCGACCACGCACGATCACCGGCGGGATCCTGGCCGAAAGCCGGCACACCCGCTCCGAGAAAAACCCACGTCAGGAATATTCCCGGCAGGATACCTTTGCAGGTGAAGAGACGGTATGGTTCGAAAGACGCGAATGCTGGCATGTTGGGGACTGGTCCTGTTCGGGCTCAAAGGTACGGGCTTGCCCGCGCAGGAATGGTCGCCACCGGTACAATTGTTCGGATTGTGGAACGATGTTTTTCCCTTTGAAATGAAGATCGATTCCTCCGGCAACGGCACGTTGCACTACGAAGGAGATCCCTTCCCCATACCGCTTGTCGCACGGCCCGATCGCCCTGATCCCGAATGGGCGGAGGTCCTCCCCGATGGTTCGCTGGGAGGTATATGGACATTCCCGGCCCGGGAAAACGGCAATCGCGCGATGTGGTCCAACTACAACCAAACATTGGGAGCCAGCAGCAAGGTAGACACCCGCCCCCTCCCGGCGCCGGACGTGCAGATCAAGCTGTTTCAGTTCCGGTGTTCGGACGGCGACTGGTATTTTTTTGTGTATCCTGCCCCGCCGGCCAAATGGAGAGGCATTGCCTGGAGCAATACCTACCCCACACCGCTGGAGGTCACCGGTGGACAGGAGGGCGACCAGTTTTTCTGGGATATCTACCACGAAGCCGGAGCGCAGACCTTTCGCCTGTCTTTTTCCGCGACCCGCACTTATCCGCGTTTCGGATGGTGGTCGGGTACCAAACCCGTTCCGGAAAAAATCCGGTTCCGGCATCGCAAATCCGTTCGTATCCGGTTGCGCGGACAGGCAGATTTTACGGGCGAGATGCTGGTCTTTGAGCCCCAGCTGGACTGGCCTGCCTGGAAATGGATCGACAAAAATCATCTGGACCCGGTCGTAGCCCAATATGCCCGGGAGAAGGCTGCCGCCGGACAATTTCCCGACAACAGGCGTCCGTATTACCGCCATTCTGTCCGGATGTACGCCTGGGTTACCTGGTCATTTCTGAGGGATGACCTTCTCAGCGGGGCCCTGCATGTCGCCAGTTCCTGGGAGTCTCCGGCCCGCTATCCTTTTCTCATCTCCCGCCAGCATGCCAAACCGCTTACCCTCCAGGATATCTGGGCCCCCTGGCCGGTGCCCCGCGATATCGCTGCCCTAGCCATGAATCCCCCCTTCGCCGATCAGCCCGCAACGGTACATCCTGTATTGGAACTGCGGCCCGACGGCCTGTACCTCTGGCAGGATCAACCCGTCCATATTCCGACCCAACAAATACGAGGCACCCTGCCGAGGGAATCGGTTCTTTATCCCTATTTCGGTAAATAATGGCCCCCAGGGTCATTCATAGCGCAGGGCCTCAATAGGATCCAGACGGCTCGCTTTGACGGCGGGATACATCCCCGCCGAAAGGCCTACGATCGTACAAACAACGATCCCGAGAATGATCCAGGCCCACGGGACCAGAAAGGCGCTGCCAATCAACAGCGACACTCCATTGCCGGCCAACAAGCCCAACAAAATACCGACGATACCGCCAAGCTGGCAAATGATGACGGCTTCCGTGAGAAACTGCACCATGACGTCCCGGTTGCGCGCCCCGAGCGCCTTGATGACGCCGATTTCGCGGGTGCGCTCGGCTACCGAGACAAGCATGATGTTCATCAGGCCGATGGCGGCTCCCAGCAAGGTGATGATCCCGATACCTACGGCGGCCAGCCGCAACATGACCGTGTTGTCCTTGATGATGGATACCAGCCCTTCGCTCTTGAAAATCTCGAAGTCATTTTCCTCCTGGATTTTCAAACCGCGGATGCCCCGAAACAAACCGATGGCGGCATCTTCGGCGGCATCCAGATCGGAGGCCTGGTACACGGACACCGCGAGTTCAACCCCTTGCCAGGTAGCGCCGAATGCCTCCCTGACCAGCGTAATTGGCGCCAGAACCACCCGGTCACCCGCCTGATTGACACTTGATCCCTTGGTCTTGAGGACACCGATGACCCGGTAACGGCGGTTGCCCACAAAAAGGGATTGGTCGATAGCCTTTTCGGGATCGCCGTCAAACAGGGAACTGACCAGGTCCTGTCCGATAATGGCACGGGCGTAATGACCGTCCACCTCCGTCGCCAGAAAATTGCGGCCAGTCTCCAGGTCATACCCTTTCACATAAATATAGTCCTCATTGACACCGATGACCTGAACATTGGGATTCGTCTGTTGATCGCCGAATCGGGCTTCGGCGACCGACGAGGCCTGCTGGCTGATGGCGACCCTTGCCGGAAAATCGTACCGTTCCTTGAAGGCCCGGGCCTGATCGAAGGTGATTTCTTCGCCCTGCCGTATCCGGCGTCCTCCCCGGTGGCCGCCGAGTTCTGCCCCTTTGGGTTGGATGGAAAAGGAATTGGCGCCCAGGGAGGAGAAATTGTCGCTCAGGGAATGAACGATACTGTCAATCGCCGTCAATATGCCGACCAGCGCCATGATACCGAAAGCAATGATCATCAGTGTCAGGGACGCCCGTATCCGGTTGGCGCGCAGGGCCCGGAAGGCCTGCCTTATCGTTTCTCCCAGCGACATCATGGCATAAAGCTAAGGTCCCGGGCCGACAACGTCTCCACAGGTAGATCAATGATGCCTTTCCATAGACGAAGGACTCAATGGAGGGGCTGTTCACTCCGGTGGGCCCGGTATTTACCCTTGCCGAACCGGGTCCCGTTGAAGTGTTCCGTTTTCCGCCTTTCCCTTTGCTCCCCGGGTGACAACCGGTGAAAATCCCGGCACTTTTCCGAACAGCACTTTTCCCACGCAGCCGCGCAGTCCGGGCACTGGATGAACAGCAAATGACAGGCGTCATTGGCGCAATTGACATGCGTATCGCAGGGCGCTCCGCATTGGTGGCATCGCGCGATGACCTGCCCGGATATGCGCTCTCCCAAGCGTTCATCAAAGACGAAATTCTTTCCCACAAACCGGTTGGGCAACCCCTGCTCTCTCACCTGACGCGCATATTCGATGATGCCCCCGTCCAATTGGTACACCTGCCGGAACCCGTTGTGCTTCATCCATGCGCTGGCCTTTTCACACCGAATGCCGCCGGTGCAGTACATGACGATTGGCCGGTCTTTTTTGTCAGCCAACAAATCCCTCACCTCCGGCAATGCCTCTCTGAACGTAGCGGCTTCCGGCAGGAGGGCGCCCTCAAAGTGGCCCACCTCACTTTCATAATGATTGCGCATGTCCACGACAATGGTCTCCGGCCTGGCGACCAGTTCGTTGAAGGCAGAAGCCGAGAGGTGGGTCCCCTTACGGGTTACATCGAAGGTATGGTCATCAAGTCCGTCTGCCACAATCTTGTTGCGGACCTTGATGATCAGTTTGTAAAAGGATTTGCCGTTGTCCTCGATGGCATAGTTCAACCGGATGCCCCGGAGAAAATCGATTTCGTCCAACGCCGTGCAAAATCCCTCATGGCGGGATTGAGGGACGGAGATCTGGCCATTGACCCCTTCAGAGGCCACATAAATTCTTCCGAAAATGCCCTCTTTGCTCAATCGCGTGTAAAGATGATCGCGAAAGAACGGCGGGTTCAGGATGTGGGCGTATTGATAAAAGGAAAGGGTAATGCGCGGCTCGGCGTCCCGCTCCAGTTTCTCTTTCAGTTCCTGGTTGTTGACCAGATTGATCAAACGCATGGCACAAATTTACCGCAGTGGGACATATTCCGTCAACACCCTGAGATGGTCCTGTTTGACCTGCCTGTCGGATTATTGACGGGCCATCCAACCGGATGCAGCCTCAGCGCCTTCACCCAACCGATAGGCATACCAGCCGTCGGGCAACGACGGCATATTGACCATATGCAAACTGCCGTCGGAGGCACTCAGGATGGTACGAAACACCTCGATCCCTTTGGCGTCATAAAGGACGAAAGGTGTGTGGCCGGAAAGGGCTGCCCGGACGTGGATGACTTCCCGGAAAGGGTTCGGGTAAATATGCACCGGCTCTGCCGACCATTCTTCCTGTTGCAAAACGAGATCAAGGGCGGCCTTGACGGCTTTATGCACGTCAATACGACCCCAGCCATAGGCCGGGTTGGGACGTTCGGTACCAGGTACCCCTCCGCATGTATCCGCATAGGAGAGAAAGACCGCTGTTTCTTCCAGGAGGTTTTCGATGATGTCCACCTCTCCGGCCAGTTCCGGACGGGCGCTCAGAATCAGGGCTACGGCTCCGGCGACATGCGGTCCTGCCATGCTCGTCCCCGAGAAATCCGCATATCCCCCTCCCCGGATGGACGAACGGACACCTACACCGGGTGCCGTGACATCGGGCTTCATACGACCGCTGCCATCGACCATGACCGGTCCCCGGCTGCTGAAGTTGGCGATGGTATCCGTATTGCGCGAAGCGCCCACCGTAAAACTGCTTTCGAATATGGCGGAGGGGGTGTTGATGGAGTGGCATCCGGATCCCGCATTTCCGGCAGAAACGACAACCACGACGCCAGCAGCACGCAGATTGTCCACCACCATTTGCATCAAGGCAAAATTGGACGGGTCACATCCTTCGACCGGGGGACAACTCCATGAGTTGGCAATGACATGAGGAGCCATGTCCGGGTCCGGGTTCTCGTGATTCAAATCCGTCGGCGCCAGAAACCACTCGAAACACTCCATATACGTGGACGGGCGTCCCCAGCCGCGTTCCATGTTGCGGCAGCCGATCCAGCGGGCATCAGGAGCGATTCCGATCTGGAGGGTGGAGTCAATGCCCGCCATGGTGCCCATCGTGTGGGTGCCATGATTGTGGTCGTCACAGGGGAATGGGCTTTGCACCCCACACGGATTGTTTTTCGGATCGGGCAAGCTGTCATTGTTGGCGGGATCGATCTCGTAGATGGCATCGTGCCAGTTGTAATCGTGGTTGGCCATGCCATTGACCCATCCCCGATAGGAAGGTTTGAGGGCGGGATGCTCCCACTCGTAACCGGTGTCCTGACCCCCGATGACAACACCCTGACCGGTATGGCCCATGGCCCAAACGCTGTCGGCGCCGATCCGCGATATACCCCAGGTCACCTGGTCGAAACTCCTGAGTGGTGAGGCCGGTTCCTGCCGGTAGTCATCCAGTTTGACCGGACTGTCTGCCGCGATGTAGGCGACGGCAGAATGTGCCGCCACACGGCGCATGAGATCAATATCCCCGTGACTCCGGATCATGTTGACGATATAATAGGGATGGACAGGCGCGCCTTCGGACCGCAGCAGGGCGGCTACCGGACCCTGTGTGGCTTCCGCCGCCGCGCGGAGCCGCTGGAATACCGCTTTCCCCTTGGCGCTTTTCCCCTTGATCAAAGGCAGATCGGAGAGGTCGGCCTGGTGGCGCATCACCACCAGGAAATACATTTCTTCCCCGGATGCCGCACGTAAGCGAAGGGATTCGGCGATGCGGGCATCAGGACCAGGGTCTTGCATGACCCACGCGGAGAGCAACAGGAAAAGGAAAACAGGCATACCTGCAAATTTTGGACAATCCGAAAGGAAACACCCGAATCGGTCATGGTGTTCCCGAAAGCGGGCTGAAATCAATAAACAATGGAAGGGCAGCGGATCTCCCCGAAATAATACAGGAGGCCTACCTTGACCATGGCATATACGTCGGTTCTTCGGCTGTCACCACGCTGACGACCGGCTTGTCCGATCTGCGGAAAGTCATCGTTGGGAATGGACCGGTCGGAAAGGGCAACGGCAATCGGTCCGCGCAAGGCGGCCAATTCCGCCTTGTCAGGGTACACGGAGGACACATCATCCAGATAGTCTGTCCACATATACCGGCTGTCCAACTCCATGTTGATCGACCAATTGTAATTCAGGTCAAACTTGAGGCCGAGACCGTAATTGAGGGCCGGTTGCAGGATGTAGTACTCTTCGCCGGTAAACTGGCCTTCCGTGCCGTAATCGCGCAAGGAATACCATTCACCTTCATACTTCGTACGGGGATTGAAGCCGAACACCTGGATCCCTCCAAACACATACGGGGTAAACCATTCGTCATTGCTGCCGTGGCGATAGGGCATGAAATTGAATTCAAACCGGCCACCCAGGTCGGCCACATGGGAGACGAAGCGAAGGTTGCGGGCCTGTTGGAACGGATTGTCGGACCAGCGGTCATCCCCACCGATGTGGGTGTAATTGACCGTAAGTGCCATACAGAGGCGATCGTTGAAATTATAGCGGCCGATAAGTCCTGCAGCAGGGCCGGGGTGCCCGATGTTGAAATTGGGATTGAGATCGCCGAAGTACCAGCCCAATCCGAGAAAGCCCCCTGCCTCGTAACCCTGCTGGGCCCGGACGGGCGCCAGGGAGGAAGCGATCAGCATGAGGAGCAAAACAAAACGCATATTCCCGATTTTGGAGCGCAAAGGTAAGAGTTATCAGGTCGGATTGCCGGAATGGAAAGGATTCGTCCGGATTTTCCTGTGTGGAAGCGTATTCCCTTACAAGCCCGCACGGGCGGAAATGTCCAGCATCCGGTCAATGGATGCGCGGGCATCCCGGATGATCCATTCCTCCAACCGGATTTCAGGCAACTCGTGTTTCATGCAGACATAAAGCTTTTCGAGGGTATTTCTCTTCATGTGGGGGCATTCGTTACAGGCACAGGTATTTTCGGGAGGCGCGGGGATGAAGGTCTTGTGGGGTGACAGCTTTTGCATCTGGTGGATGATGCCCGCTTCGGTGGCCACAATGAACTCTTCGGCAGGATCCTGTCGGGTAAACTTGAGCAAACCGCTGGTGGAACCGATATAATGGGCTTTGGCCAGAATGTGGTCCTCACACTCCGGATGGGCAATGAGGCGCGCGTCGGGATGGCGGTTCATGAGTTTGGTGATCTTTTCATTGGAAAAGATCTCATGGACCATACAGGTACCGTTCCAGAGGACCATTTCCCTGCCGGTCTTCTTTTTCAGGTAGGCCCCGAGGTTGCGATCCGGGGCAAAAATGATCGGCTGATCCGGAGGAATGCTGTTGATGATATGGACGGCATTGGTCGAAGTACAGCAGATGTCGGTCAACGTCTTGATTTCAGCCGAACAATTGATATAGCTGACGACGACATGGTCGGGGTATTTGGCGCGGAAGGCGCGGAAAGCCTCGGGTTGGCAGGCATCCGCCAGCGAACAACCGGCCTTGAGATCCGGGAGCAGGACTTTCTTGTCGGGGGACAAAACCTTGGCGGTCTCTGCCATGAAGTGGACACCGGCAAAAACGATGATATCGGCATCTGTCTTGGCGGCTTGCTGGGACAACCCCAGACTGTCTCCGACAAAATCGGCAATGTCCTGGATATCTCCTTCCTGGTAATAATGCGCCAGAATGACCGCGTTTTTCTCCCGTTTGAGGGTGCGTATTTCTTCAAAAAGATCGAGGGTGGGATCGGGCTCGATATCGAGGTAGCCAAGCCGGTCCAGTTCGGCACTTTGGCTGACGGTCGGTGTATTCATGCCTACACAACGATCACAGCGGGTGGGTTGTTATCCGGCCCCGGGGGAAAATCCCGGGGGTGAAGGCCTCAGCCGCGCTCGATCAGATAAGCGGTATAAAAGGCATACAACAAGACAAACAATATGCCCACCGGGCGCGTGATCACCATTCGTCGGCTGATGGCCAGTGCGGCGATCAGAAGGGCCGAAGCGAGGATGATGGCCAGCACATCAAAATTGGAAATCGTCTGGAAGGGCAAAGGACGGATGGCGGCACTCAGACCCAGGACCCAGAGGAGGTTGAAGATATTGGAGCCCACGACATTGCCGACGGCAATGTCGGCATTGCCCCGCCAGGCGGCCACCATGGAAGTGACCAATTCGGGAAGGCTGGTTCCAATGGCCACTACGGTAAGACCGATTAATGCCTCGCTCATGCCCAGTTGCTGGGCAATTTGGACGGCCCCGTCCACAACCCACTGTCCACCCAGATAAAGACTGACGATTCCTCCCCCCATGATCAAAAGCAGTTGCCACAACGGACTCCGGTAATCCAGATCTGGGTTTTCGTTCATGGCCGCCGCCTTGTCGCGGATGGCCATGTCAGCAATGTAGATCATGAAGAGAAAAAAGAAAAATATGATGAAAACACCCTCCCACCGGTTGATCATCAGGACAGAGGCCTCCGAACCGAAAAAATGGGTGTTGGCCAGGAATCCGACCAGCAATGCTGCCGCGAGGGAAAAAGGGATTTCGGACAGCAGGGTAGGTCGTTGTACCGGAAGTGTGGCGATCATGGCGCTGGCGCCCAGAATCAGCAGGATATTGGCAATATTGGATCCCAGCACGTTGCCGATGGCGATGTCGGCGCTGCCGTTCATGCTGGCGGTGACATTGACGGTGAGCTCGGGCAATGACGTCCCGAACGACACAATGGTCAGTCCGATCACCAGGTCAGAGATCCCGTTCCGGCGGGCCAGAATGCAGGCGGCATCCACCAGCCAATCCGCCCCTTTGACCAACAGCAAAAACCCGACAATGAACAAAATGTAGACCATAGGCGGGGGCAAAGATAGAGGCGTACTGCTTTTCAGAGGTAAGGATACCGCACACCGGTAAGCGTGAGGCCGTCTGGCGGAATAAGCCAGGAGCCATGCAGGAGGGTCTGCTGGTCCAGCGCCTCTCTGACTTCTTCCAGCCGGGTTTTTCCCGCCGCTACCCGGAGACACATGCCCACGATCAGGCGGATCATGCCCCTCAAGAATCGATCGGAAGTGATCCAGTACGTGAGTTGGCGACCATCGGCACTGGTTATCCAGAAGGATTCTTTCAAATGACAAACCCGGGTTTGGGCATCCGTATTCGTTTTGCAGAACGGGGCGAATTCGCGGTAGTGCAGCAAGAGGGAGGCGGCCTCATTGAGAAGATCGATATCCGGCTCTCCGGGAAACGGGTATTCCCAGGCCCGATGGATCAGAAAGGGATCCTTGTCGAGGGTGATGCGATAGCAATACCTCCGGCGGATGGCGTCAAACCGGGCATGGGCTTCCGGATGCACCCGGATAAGTCGGTGGACGGCGATATCCGGCGGAAGGAGGCGGTTGAGACGGTAGATGAAATCACTCGGCGGCTCTTCCGCCATATCGAAATGGGCAAAGTACCCGCGGGCATGCACGCCGGCATCCGTCCTACCGCAGCCCGTCACCGGAGGGCGGTCCCGCAAGAGCGTGAAAAGGCTTTCCTCCAG
>JAGFIW010000188.1 GCA_024103195.1 Saprospiraceae bacterium
AAATGGGTCCACCAGTCGGATATTGGGGCTGAGACTCTGGTATCCCGGCCTCATGATCGAGCGCCGGTAGATCAGGTAGCCCCGCAAGTCATACCCCGCTATCGGAAACAAGCTGCGACTCAGATAGACGTAGGGGAAGAGGTCGGTCCGTTGCACGGAAAAGGTCGCATCGTCCGGGACCGTCTGGACACCTTTCATCCAGGTATGTTCGGCCCGGAGGCCGGCTTTGAGCAACAACCCGGCCGGCAAGGGATGAGACGCCTGCACATAAGCGGCATGTATGCGCTCCTCATACCGATAGCTGTTGGTACGGCCCGGGTCCGGCTCGGGACCAGCCGGGAGCAGGAAAGTATAAATGGTCGAGGCTTGCAACCATTGGGCAGTCCCCTTGATGCCTGCCTCCACCCGCCAGGAACCGGCCGGCTTCCAGGTCAGATCCGACTGGAGCAACCAAAAGGATCTGTTCTGATCGCTCTGTCCTTCGCCCGGCAAGGTGCCGCCAACCGGCAACAGGAACGCGGATTGATATTCCTGCAGGTTGCCGTTGTCGCTGTAGCTGTAGGAAAACTGGGTGTCCCACTCGGATCCCAGCGTGTCCAGCCGGTACAAGGCCCCCAGATCCTGGTGGATGCTGAAATTCCCGCCGTCGTTTTGGACGGCGTGCCGGTTGTCGGCAAGCCATTGTCCGCCGGCATCCCGGAGTTGGTTGATGTTCAGGCTTTCCGTTCCTGACCATCCGGCATGAATGCGCCCGTCATGGCTGAAATCCCAGCGCCGGCCGGACGACAACGACACCCCGTATCCCAGATACCCCGAGAGACCTGGTTGGCGGCTGACGGCCTCCTGGATCAGGGAAGAGTCCGGACCGAAGGCGCGCAGGGATGTCAATTCCTCCCTCCCCTCGCGATGACTGCCCTGCACACGAATATACCAGGACGTATGGTCGTGATGGTCATTCAGGCTGAACCCGGCAAAACGGTCTCCGTAATGCCCCTGATTCATACCGGCGTGTACCGACCCGTTTCGGCCCAACCGGATGCCTTTCTTCAGGACGACATTGACGATACCGCCGGAACTGGCCGCATCATACCTGGCCGAAGGCGTTCGCAGGATTTCGATCCGCTGGATGGCAGTTGGTGGCAGGTTGCGCAGAATGGCCGCCATGTCTTGTGCGCTCATCTTTTGTTCCCGGCCGTTGATGAATACCTGGGCCGGCGTAGCGCTGTTCAGGTAGATATAGCCGTCCTGATCCACGAAGACGCCGGGCGTTTTCTCCAGCACTTCCAGGGTGTGAAGACTGACCTGGGCAATGGGCTCCGGATCGACGATCATTTTGTCGTCCTCCTGACGGATAAGTGGACGGCGGGCCACAACCGTCACCTCCTCCAGACCGAGTGACTCCGGCTCCAGGACACAGGTCAAACGCTGATCCTTGTCCTGCAGGAGAAAGGTTTTCTCGAACGGCTGATATCCCAGAAACCGGATATCCAACCGGTAAAGCCCGGAAGGCAATCGCCCGAATTCCGCCAGGCCGTCGCCATCCGAAATACGGAACACGACCGTAGAGTCCCCGGCGTCGAGGAGCTGTACGGTGGCACCGGAGAGCGGTTTCCCCTCCGGTCCGTTGACGGTAATGAGAACCTCCTGCCCCAGGGCGGGCAAGACGATCATACCGAAGACCCCTCCTGCCACATGGCGCCACCAACTTTTCATGAGGCGCAAAACTAATCCTGCACCCAAATATCACCGCCCTTCCACCAGGCATCCCGGGCTGTTGGTGGGGATTTTAACCTTTCTTAACAACCCGTGCACCGGCCCGGTGAATATTTTCCGACTGTCCGGCGTTGTAGGGTAGATGAAAACCGCTGCAAGCCTGATTGCCCTTTTTTGGATGTCCGCCATTCCCGTGTTGCAGGCCCAGGATGCCGAACTCCGAAGAGTCGTCATTGACGGCGTGGCTTACCCGGTGCTGATTTCCGGGGGCGATACCATGATCATCGCCGACCTGAAGGAGGTGACCATCCGGTCCACAAGGACCTTCGCCAGCAAGGAAGATGAAGCCCTGTATTACAAGTACCGGCGCTATGCCGTCAAGGTATACCCTTACGCGGTGGAAGCCATCCGGATATTCAATGCCATGGAACGGGAAACCGGGACCATGAAACGAAGAGAACGCAAGCGATACATCAGAAAATTACAGGACGAACTCAAGGATCAATTTGAAGAACCGCTGAAAAACCTATCCAAGACCCAGGGCATGATCCTCGTCAAGATGATCGAAAAGGAGCAGAAAAAGTCGATGTACGACCTGGTCAAAGGCGTACGGGGGTCTTTTACCGCCGCTTACTGGAATACTTTCGGATATTTTTACGGGTACAGATTGAAACGCCCGTACGAGGAAGGCGACGACCGGATCCTGGATATGGTGCTCAAGGATTTCAACATTTCCTATGATGTGGAGAACCCGGATTTCAAACTCCCCGAGGGCTACAAGGCCGAAAAGAAAGCGGGCAAATGACTGCGGAGCGATTTCCTCTGAAGGGCTTATCTTGAGGAAAATTCGCCATCATGGATATCACTGAACTATTGCGCGGTCAACTCAGTGGCCCCGTATTGGAACAACTCACCCGCCAGATCGGCGCCCGGGATACCCAACAAACCCGTACCGCTGCCGACGGTATCATGAATGTACTGCTGGGCGCCATGGCGCAAAATACCGCCAAACCCGGCGGGGCTTCCGCATTGGCCAATGCCCTCGAACGTGACCATGACGGATCCGTACTGGATCATGTCCTCGACATGGTCAATGGCCAGTTGCAGCCCTCCAATCCCAAAGCCATCAATGGCGCCGGGATTCTGGGTCATATCCTGGGCAAGCGTCAGTCAGGTGCCGTTGAGGCCGTCACCAAATCGTCCGGCCTCAATGCCAGCCAGGTGAGCAATCTGATGGTCATGCTCGCGCCGGTGATCATGGGCGCTCTCGGCAAAACCAAACGCGACAACCAACTTGACGAGGGTGGTCTGGCCGGCATGCTCTCCGGTGTTCTCGGAGGCATGACCGGAGGCAAAAGCCGCCAGCAGGATCCCAAAATGGCCATCATCAATGCCTTCCTGGACAAAAACAAGGACGGCCAGATTGCGGATGACCTCGTCCGCATGGGTGGTGGATTCCTTAGCCGGATCTTCGGCCGAAAGAAATAACAGGTAAATTCTGCACCCGTTTTCCTGTTTCAGGGTGGCTTTTTCGCCTTGATTGGCTATCTTGGCCTCAAAGGGAGAGGACGTCGATGGTCTGACCCCTTTGGAAGACGTCCTATGCCCCAACTGCACCCTGACCTGGCGTCGTGGCTGTCCCGCCCGCACGCACCCGTTTGGCGTTCGCCCGACTCCCTGCACATACTGGCCGCCCGCTCATGGGCCGAACTCGACGAATGGATGCCGGTCCTCCTCACCCTGGACCCGGATGATCTGAAGACCGATCTGGCGGCCATCCTCGATATGGAAGTGCGCTTCAAGGAGGAAACGGGGACCGCCGGGTCAGCGCTTACCTTTCCTTTTCTGGCGGCCACTTTCCTGATGGCCGATTACGGGGGCGAGGACGAATACCTCATGGTGGCCAACCGCCTTCGGCAAGCCGAACAAAGCGAGGAAAATCCGTTTCCGGAAGTCGTCAGGACCTGGATTTGGCAACTGTATTACTACGTCGGACAATGGGACCGCAATGCGGTCGTG
>JAGFIW010000196.1 GCA_024103195.1 Saprospiraceae bacterium
TCCGGATTTGGTCCCCATACCATACGGTTGGTCACCCACCTGGACATCAGCAGGGCGGATACACTCCGGGCCTGTGAGGTCATTCGCGGATTGCGGTTTGAACCGCCACCGCTCTAGTCAGCGGGAATCAGGACTCGGTACCCCGGCGCCGGTTGAGTTCGTCGCGAATTTCTGCCGCCCGTTCGTAGTTTTCCTGGGCCAGGGCTTCCTGGAGCAATTTTTCCAAGGCAGCGGCATTGTACTGGTCGAGCGGGCGGTCTCCTTCTTCCGCACCCTCCTCCTCTCCGGCTTCTGTGGCCGTTTCGGCCCCTTCCTCCTCTTCCAGGACGACCCCGGCGGCTTCCAGGATAAACTCAAAGGTGAAAATGGGACATTTGAGCCGCACGGCCAGCGCCAGGGCATCGGAGGTACGGGAATCGATCTCGACTTCCTCCCCGTTTTGATCGCAGACGAGGCGCGCGTAGAAGATGCCGTCGAGAAGGTTGTTGATCAGCACTTCCTTCAACTCGATGCCGAAGGTCTGAAGCGTCTTTTTGAAGAGATCGTGGGTGAGGGGGCGGTTGGGGGTCATGCGCTCCATGGCCACGGCAATAGCCTGGGCTTCAAAACCGCCGATGACGATGGGAAGCCGGCGTTTGCCGTTTTTCTCACCCAACACCACCGCATAATTGTGCGATTGGGTGACACTGTGCGAAAGCGCTACGATATCCAGTTCGATCTTCTTCATAAACGGTGGGTCCTGTGAAGGGCCGTCAGGCCCTGTGGGCGGAACGGATCAATGGGAGCCTTTGCTCCTGCGAATGGCTTCCGTGAGGCGGGGTACCACCTCAAAGAGATCGCCGACAACACCGTAGTCGGCCGCTTTGAAAAAGGGGGCTTCGGGATCCTTGTTGATCACGACGATGACTTTGGACCTATTGACGCCGGCCAGGTGCTGGATAGCGCCTGAAATACCGATGGCTATATACAGGTTGGGGCGTATGGCGATTCCGGTCTGGCCGACGTGTTCGTGGTGCGGGCGCCAGCCTGAATCGGCCACCGGTCTCGAACAGGCCGTCGTCGCCCCCAACTCCCGGGCCAGCTCCTCGACGATGCCCCAGTTTTCGGGGCCTTTCATACCGCGTCCTGCCGAGACGACGATTTCGGCTTCGGGAAGGGGTACGAGGCCTTCCACCTTGTCCACCCCTTTGACGCGCACCTTGCGGGCCGGCAATTCGGGGGCGAACGGCTCTACCGGAGCCTTGTCACCGACAACGACGGGCTGGATGGCATTGCCGGCGACCGTCAGGACGGCAACCGGCGTGAGAACCTGTACCTCCGCCATGGCTTTGCCGGAATAAACGCCTTTGCGCACTGCGCAGCCACCGGACAGGTCCGGCAGATCGTTGACGGCGCTCACGCAACCCGCCTCGAGGCGTACCGCAACACGGCCCGCGAGCGATTTGCCATTGGCGGAATGTGCCATGACCACAAAACGCGCTCCGGTCTGCCGGGCCGCAGCAGCGATGGCTGAGGCATACAGTCCCGATTCAAAAGCATCGAGGGCGCCGTCACCGGCATGCAACACCCGGGAGGCTCCATATCGCCCGGCGCCCGCCGGATCCGTGGCCTTGCCCAACACGAGCGCCACACAGGTCGTCACGGCCTTGTCCGCCAATTTGCGGCCATACGTCAGGGCCTCTTGCCCGGCCTTGCGGATCTCTCCGCCTGTGGTCTCCACATAAACCAATACCATATCGGGGATTGTCTTTGGATGAAGGAAAAGATGAAGGGATCAGAGGACTTTGGCCTCTTCTTTCAACAGGCGCACCAACTCGTCCATCTGGTCAGGAGCGATGAGCCGGACCGAGGATTTTTCCTTGGGCAGGGTGTAGGAGGCAAACCGGACACGGGCATCGCCCTGTTCGGGCGCCACTACCTGGAGGGGTTTGGTCTTGGCCATCATGATGCCCCGCATGTTGGGGATGCGCTGCTCGGCGAGGCCTTTGGCCGCGCTGAGCACGAAGGGAGGAGACACTTCCATGGTTTCCACGCCTCCTTCGATTTCCCGGTTGACCGTCGCCACTTCGCCGTTCAGTTCGAGTTTGTTGGCATAGGAAAGGAAGGGCCAGTCCAGGAGTTCGGCGAGCATGGCACCCACCTCGGAGCCGTTGTGATCTATGGTCTCCTTGCCGAGAAATACCAGGTCGTAGGACCCTGCCCTGACCTGCCGGGCGATCTCGCGGGCTACCTGAAAGGAATCCATCGCCTCCGTATCAATCCGTATGGCATCATCGGCGCCGATGGCGAGTCCCTTGCGCAGGATCTGGTCGTATTCCGCATCCCCCACGGCGATCAAAGTCACTTGGCCGCCAACGGCTTCCTTGATTTCCAGCGCGCGTACCAGGGCATACCACTCGTCATAGGGATTCATGATGAAGGCCACCCCCTGGGTATCCAGCCGGGTATTGTTGTCCGTGAACGCTATTTTCGCAGTTGTATCAGGTGTCTTGATGACGCCGACGAGAATATTCATACGCAAAGAATTGAGGTCGAAACCAGGCGTTTTGGTGCCCGCAAAGGTAGACATTTTCACCCCATCAAAGGTTCTCTCCCACCGCTTTCCTGAAATCCCTCCGGCCCATCTGCCTACCTTTGACCGACCGATCAACCCGACATGTCACGCCTTTCCCAGATCCTGACCCTACTAGCCGAGTCGCCCGATGACCCGTTCCTCCGATTTGCCCTCGCCAAAGAATGGGAAAGCGAAGGCGATAGCGATGAGGCGCTGCGCGCCTGGTCCTGGTTTCCGCAACACTGCCCCACGTATACAGGATTCTATTACCATTACGCCCGGCTCCTCCACCAATCCGGCCGCGAACAGGAGGCGCGCGCCGTGCTCGCAGATGGGCTCGACACCACCCGGGCACAGGGCGAATGGCATGACCACCGCGAATTAAAGGGTCTGGAGTACTCCTGGGAAGGCTGATCCCCGGCCGCACACGGTGACCAACCGGACGCGGTCAGCGCCAGGGCCACACTCCCCGGAACACGCGTTCCGCCGGGCCATGGAGCCAGATGTCGCGAAATCCCCAGGGTCCCGCTTCCAGATGGACCGTCAGGGCACCGCCACGGGTCAGCACCCGGCAATCAAACTTCCCCGTCCCCGCTTTTCGGGACACCCAGGAAACGGCCGCTGCCGTGACGCCCGTCCCGCATGAAAGGGTTTCGGCCTCCACGCCCCGCTCATACGTCCTCATCTGCAGGATGCCTTCTTCCGTCTCCCGGACCAGATTGACATTGATACCGGCCTCCGCAAAAGGTGGCGCATACCGGATATCGCGGGCTACGCGGACAAGATCGGCGGATTCGGGATCCGACACCCAGCGCACCAGATGCGGGGATCCCGTGTCGAGGACATCGTCTTCGCCGTGGGGCTTCACCTCGCGTACCGAGCGCATGTGTACGGCGACATGCCCGTCGGGATCGATACGGGCTTCATGGTCGCCGTCGGCCGCTACAAACCAGGCATTGTCGGAAGTCCAACCCAGGGACCGGGCATAGGCGACCGCGCAACGGGAGCCATTTCCGCAGAAAGTCGATTCCGCCCCGTCGGCGTTGTAATACACCATTCTGAAGTCATATCCCCCCGTCTGTTGCAGGAGGATCAGCCCGTCGGCCCCGATCCCGAAGCGCCGGTCACACAGCGCGGCGATCCGCGCCTGGTCAAAGGCCATTTCCCAACGGCCGTCGGGATCGGCGACCAGGACAAAATCATTGCCGGTCCCCTGGTATTTCTCGAAGGGGAGGTCCATCACCGTGTTCATTGGCCGGAGGATGGTGGATCGCTTGCCTCCACCGGGTCTTGGGCCCCCTGGGTATCGGGTTCCAGACGGGCGTAACGGATGGCCATCCATACCAGCATCAAAAGGATCAGCGCCAGCGAAAGGAAGGAAAACTTCCAGCCCCAGATGTTGCCGACATAGGCGTCAGGGTTGGCGGGATCCTGATCGGGAATGCTTCGCTTGGGAAAGGGCATAAACTAATTTTGGAAAAAACAAGTTATTTTTGGTATACCCCCTGCAAAGGTAGTCCTTCTTCGCTCCAAACCGGATGAACATGAAGCAGTTCCTTCTCCTGACCGGCGTGTCCCTGACCAGTGCCGTTTTGTCGGTTGGCCTTTACCGCCAGCTGGCGCCTCCGACCACCGTGATTGTCGAACAGGGCCCCGGCGCCCGGTTTACCGACTGGAGCGACGATCCTGTCGGGGAGCTATTTCCGGAAGACGGCACTACGGGGGCTCCCGCCAATTTTTCCTATCCGGCGGTCAAAGTCACCCCTGCCGTCGTCAACATCCGGGCCGTGCGGTCGGCCGATTACCGCTTCTTCAATTTTGATGCCCCCACCTCTACCGGGTCCGGGGTCATCATTTCCGGCAACGGGTACATCGTTACCAATCACCACGTCATAGACGGTGGAGAAACGATTGAGGTGACCCTGCACGACAAACGGGAATACAAGGCGACGGTCGTCGGTGTGGATCCTTCCACGGACCTGGCGCTTCTGCGCATTGCGGCGGAGGACCTGGCCTATGTGCGGTTTGCCAATTCCGACAGCCTGCAGGTGGGCGAGTGGGTCGTGGCCGTGGGCAATCCCTTCAACCTCGAATCCACCGTTACGGCGGGCATAGTCAGCGCCAAGGGCCGGAGCATCAACATTCTCAGCGATCAATACCGGATCGAGTCCTTCATCCAGACAGATGCCGCCATCAATCCCGGCAATAGCGGGGGCGCCCTCGTCAACACCCGGGGTGGTCTGGTCGGGATCAACAGTGCCATCGTCACCCGCAGCGGCAAATACGAAGGGTACTCGTTTGCCATTCCCTCCAACCTGGTCCTGAAGGTCGTGCGCGACCTCCGTGAATTCGGTACGGTCCAACGGGGCATCCTGGGCATCAACGTGGACGAACTGACCCATCAAAATGCGCTGGATGCCGGTCTCAAGCCCGGTGAAGGGGTGCTCATCACACAGGTCAATCCCTCCGGAGCGGCCTTTGATGCCGGCCTCCGCAGCGGCGATGTGGTTTGGTCGATCAACCAGACCCGGGTGCGCAGCGTGCCGCAACTCCAGGAGCAAATCGCCCGGTACCGCCCGGGACAGAAACTGCAGGTGCTCTACTTCCGAAACGGCAATCCGGTCGAGGCCGAAGTGGTCTTGAAAGAAATTGTCCGCGAACTCGCCGGGGCACCGGGCAATGACGAGGTATTGGCGACAACCGGTCTTGAAATCAGGGAACTCTCCATGCAGGAGCTCCGCAAATTCGGGGCGGCCGGAGGGATGGTCCAATCGGTGATCCGCAACAGTCCCGCCGATCGCGCCAACATCGAATCGGGATTCATCATCCGCAAGATCAACGGTCGCCGGGTGAGGGACATGGCCACCGTCCTATCGGTCATCCAACAGGCCGATCGCATTGAACTGGAAGGGATTTACGCCGATTTCCCGGGCGATTTCAAGTACATCTTCACCCCCTGATCACCGGCCGGGGATGATTCGCCGTGGCGCCCCTACCTTTACGGTATGAGCAAAGCCAAAGCCTACGACCTCCAGTTCAACAAGAACGAGGACGCCCATCAACTGGCCCTCTCCAAGCTGCAGCACCGGCTGGCCCGTATCCGGGAAGGCGGGGGCAAGAAGCGCATGGAGAAATTGCATGCCGAAGGCAAAATGAGCGCCCGCGAGCGGATCGAGCAATTGATCGATCCCGATACGACCTTCCTGGAAATCGGCGCCTTTGCCGCCTATGGCATGTACGAGGAGGACGGCGGTTGTCCGGCCGCCGGTGTCGTCACCGGCATAGGCCGGGTCTCAGGCAGGCTTTGCATGATCGTGGCCAATGATGCCACCGTCAAAGCCGGTGCCTGGTTTCCGATGACCGGCAAAAAAAACCTGCGGGCCCAGGAGATCGCGATGGAAAACCGCATCCCCATCATCTACCTGGTGGACAGCGCGGGTGTTTACCTGCCGATGCAGGACGAGATTTTCCCGGATAAAGAGCATTTCGGACGGATCTTCCGCAACAACGCCCGCATGTCCTCCATGGGCATCCCCCAGATCGCGGCCGTCATGGGCGCTTGTGTCGCCGGAGGTGCCTACCTCCCGATCATGTCGGACGAAGCGCTCATCGTCGAGGGGACGGGCTCCATCTTTCTGGCAGGACCCTATCTCGTCAAAGCGGCGGTAGGAGAAGAAGTGGACAAGGAAACGCTGGGCGGCGCGATCACCCACTCGGAAATTTCGGGGGTGACCGATTACCGGATGAAGGACGACGCTACCTGTCTGGCCACCATCCGCGATTTGGTGAGTCGTCTTGGCGCTCCGGACAATGCGGGATTCGATCGTATTGCTGCCGAGCCGCCTGCCCTGAAGGAAAAGGAGCTCTACGGCATCTTTCCCGAGGATCCCTCCAAGCCCTACCCAACGCTGGAAATCCTCAAACGGCTGGTGGACGGAAGCCGGTTGACCGAATACAAAAAAGACTACGGCAAGACCATTATCTGTGCCTATGCCCGCATCGACGGATGGTCGGTGGGTATCGTGGCCAACAACCGGCAAGTGGTGAAAAGCGGACGCGGCGAAATGCAATTCGGAGGCGTCATCTATTCGGACAGCGCCGACAAAGCCACCCGGTTCATCCTCAACTGCAACCAAAAGAAAATCCCTCTGGTATTCCTCCATGACGTCACCGGTTTCATGGTGGGGTCGCGATCGGAGCACGGAGGCATCATCAAGGACGGCGCGAAGATGGTCAATGCCGTCGCCAACAGCACGGTGCCCAAGATTTCCATCGTCATGGGCAACTCTTATGGCGCGGGCAATTACGCCATGTGCGGAAAAGCCTACGACCCCCGGCTGATCTTTGCCTGGCCAACGGCGCGGATCGCCGTCATGGGCGGCGACCAGGCCGCGCGGGTATTGACCCAGATCCAGGTGGCGGGCCTCAAAGCCAAAGGGCATCCGCCCCAGCCCGAAGAGGAGGAGGCCCTCTACCAGACCATCAAGTCCAGGTACGACGAGCAGACCACGCCTTACTATGCGGCAGCCCGCCTTTGGGTGGACGGCATCATTGATCCCCTGGAAACCCGGCAATTGATTTCCACCGGCATTGAAGCGGCCAACCATGCCCCAATCGAGCGCTTCAATCCCGGCGTCCTCCAAACCTGAACCCATGCGGGCTGTAGACGGCTTGATCCGGTTGGTCCTGGTCTTTCTGACCGCTTTGGCCCCGACCTGCGTCCCGGGACAACCCCCTTCTCCCCATTTCCTGGTGCCGTCCCTGCTGGATGGAGGACCCTTGCGTCCCCAGAGAGCCCCGGCGGGTTTCCCCGGCGCAAGGCGACAGCCCGCCGAACCTTTTTTCTGCCGGATCGAAAAGGAGCGCGATGCGCGCAGCCCCATTCCCCTGCGCCTCCGTCTGGGCCTGGCCGCCTGGCAACAATATCCGGCCGATGCGCGCATGAATCCGGTGCCGGGGACCGGGATCCCTGAAAAACCTTACATTAGCCATCCTCAGGTACCCGACAAAATTCCTCCCTCATGGAAACCATAACACCCGAAACCCCGACTGGACCCGTTTTGCAACGTCCTGCCGACAGTACCCGCATTCTGGCTTATTTGATTGACCTGCTGCTTGTAGCCGGTTTTTTCATGCTCCCCCGATGGGGCTGGATATTGGGTATCGCCTACATGGTCACCCGCGATGTCCTCCCCTTCCTCCAGGGTCAAAGCGTCGGCAAAAAAGCCATGAAACTCAGAGCCGTCACCCTGCAGGGGGACTCATTGACCGGCAACTGGAACCAGGGGATCGTTCGCAATATCGTCCTGATCATTCCCTTGTTCCCCCTGGTGGAGCTCTTTGTGTGGTGGTTCAGCCCTGACCGTATGCGGCTGGGCGACCAATGGGCCGGCACCACGGTAGTGGTGGATTCCGGAAGTGATGGCACCACCGTCTGAAGTCAAGGGTCAGTCGAGGGCGAGCAGGTCGCGGACGCCAGGCGCCCGGGCCGAGACGAGGCCTTCCGCATACAGATATCCGGCCGGACGGCCCAGGTCTCTGGCGCGGGCTTCCAGGAAGTCCAGAAAATCCCTGCCCGAAATGGGCGTCGCAGGGTCCCGGGAATCGGGATCGTAAAACTGGGACCTGAAGGTCTGTACCAAAGCGATCTTTTCCGCAAACCAGGGCGTGATATTGACCACGATATCCGGCTCGACATGATAATCCTGGATGTAGTGATAGACGGCCCGCGGACGCCAGGGTTCCTGGTTGGTGCCGTCCTCCCGGGTCGTAATGATCTTGGGCAGTCCGCTCAGGTAAGCAGCCCGGGCGACGAGCCCGGCCCCTCTGGCGTGGTCGGGATGTCGGTCGCGCACGGCATTGGCCAAAATGATGGCGGGTCGGGCATCGCGGATTTCGCGGATTATGGCCTTCAGTGAGGCTTCGTCCTCCCTGAAAAAACCATCGGGCAGGTCCAGTTGGCGGCGAAACACCGCCCCCATGCGAGCGGCAGATGCTATGGCTTCGCGCGTCCTGGTGGGGGCATCTCCCCGCGTCCCCAACTCGCCCCGGGTGAGGTCGAGCAGACCGATCCGGTAACCGAGATCGCGGTGAGCGAGCAGGATGCCTGCGCATCCCAGCTCCACATCATCCGGATGGGCACCAATAGCCAGAATATCCACTTTCTCCATCAGTATGCTCCGGAATAACGGCGAAGAAACCATTCCAGGCCCAGCAATGCCAAAAGCCCGGCAAACAACCACCGCCAGTCGATCAGCGGCCGGGTGCGCACAGCGTTGTGGAGGACCGGTTTGATCCGGGGGTTCTCCATGATCCGTGCTCCTGCCTGGGTCAAACCATCCGGACCGGTGAACATCTCACCTCCGGATTCAGCGGCCAGCAATTTCAAAAGGTCGTGATCGGCCTGGATGTCCGCCAGTTCCTGGTCCAACGGGCTTATGGTGAAACGGCCTTCAGCCGTCAGGTTTTCCATATTGAGTTTGGCTGCGGCGGTAAAGGTATAGTTGCCTGGAGGGAAAAGTCCCGCCCTCACGTGATAGCCATCCCGGCTTTTATTCATGCTGTACGGGAATTCGCGGCCTTCTTCATTGCGGATGACCACCTGCACGTCCGGAGTATTGATTTTTTCATAGGAGGCGTTGTACAGCTCCCCGTCCAGCACAACGACTTCGTTTTCGGTGAAAAGGGCTTTGGAGGGGATGACGCGAAACCTCCGCTTGTCCTCCCTCAGGGCCAGGTACTGGACGGTTTTGCGTACGAGTTCGTCCACCAGGTCGTGGTTTTCATGCTGGAGGTAATCAAACAGTCGCCACTTCCATATCCC
>JAGFIW010000234.1 GCA_024103195.1 Saprospiraceae bacterium
GGACGCCTCCATGCCAGAGTACTTCTTACGCCAACCGTAAAATGTAGCAAGGCTGATCCCAAGCTCACGAGATATATCGGCCGCAGATCGACCGGATTCGTTGTCTTTGAGGGCCTTGATGATCTGCGCCTCTGAAAAATTGCTTCGCTTCATAAGTCCTAAGTTTACAATTTTGAACTGGATTAAAAAAGGGGAAGTCTACATTTGCACCCTAAACAATTAAACCTTAAACATTTAAACATAAACCTAGGCCCTGTACCTTATTATCTGTACCAAAGTCATCCTGCAAACTGCAGACTGTAAACTAAATTTCCGATTTACTCCATAAGGATCATACTTTTTGTTGCGCTGTGAGTATCCGTATGAAGTTGATAATAATAAATTCCGCTGCCTGGTAATTCGGATCGCAATAAAGTGAGCGAATGATAACCTTTGGAATAAAAACCATTTATTGTCTTCAAACAAATTCCGGTAGCATCAAACAGCTTAAATGTAATCTGACTGGCTTCGGGCAGATAAAAACGAATGTCCGTATGTGCATGAAAGGGATTAGGTACGTTTTGGAAAAGGGAGAATTTATTGCCAACCAGCCCTTCCTCTATAAATTGGAATTGCACATCCAAAAAAGCATCGTTTTCGGCATACGCTTCTGCGCGCAATTGTTGGTTATTCAGCTTCAGATTTTGTTGCACATTTCCTGCTTTTAATGTCCGGAATCGAATGCGATAAAGCACTTGATCATCCTCCAGGGATTGGGCCGTGGCATTATGCCAGCTCGTGGTAATTTGGCCAAAACCCACGTTGTTCAGACCGAAATTTTCTTCACTGAGTAAGGGCCAAACGGGTTCGAGAGCCACAAAGGAGAGTATTTCCGGATCAAAATCGAGGGAATATTGGTACCCATTGATCTGATTAAAATCCGATGCATGAATCAATATTTCCAGATCAGTTTCAGCAGCAAAGGATTCATTATTAAATAAGAAATAAAGTTTACCTGATGTATTCCGAGTATCCACATTCAAAAGTGAATTTGGAGAAGCATCGCCATTGACATCCCCAATTTTTATACCCCTAAACTTAAATACATTCACTGGCAAGTCGAGGGTTGAACGATGTATGCTCTCTGGGAAAAAACAAGGCTTCAGGGGGTTGGGGAAGGCATAATTATAATCTACAAAACGCCAACTGGTATTGTTCAAAAATTCAGAGCCCGGTATTAAAATCATTTTTCTCAAAGCAAATATATCCGAGATAGAAATGTGACATGATTTGTTGACATCGGCAGCAATTAAATAATAAGGATTGGAAATTTGTTTAATACCAAGCAAGTGTTGTTGAATAAGTAGTAGGTCAAATGTTGATACACCGTTTAGAGGGTTAATATTTTTAGATGGGGATACCGTATAATCGCCATCTAATGGAGCAAGTCCTAAATAAGCCTTGCCTTCTGCATCGGTTATTAATCCGGAAATAGGGAGACTTCCTGTCATTTCGACATCCGCTAATTCAACGCCATATTCATCTGTATTCACAATTTGCACTAATAAGTTGGAGGATGAAGGTAAGTTTTTGCATTCGTTAAAATCATCCTGAATAATTATAGTCGAAACACAAAAATCCCAATTTCCGGAGGCATCTCCAACCCAAACGGCCACTTCAACAATGGGATCGGGGGCTAAAGGGGGCAAATCCAGACACGAAAAATTAAGCGTACTGGTGGCGCTGGGAGAAGGAATATGTTGTCCGGGAATGAGTCCTGAAACGCGTTGTAAACGCAGATCAAGATCGTCATACGCTGTGCAATTATCCAAGCTCAAGCCTGTTTCAAGTTGCTGAGCTGTTACGGTGACAATACCTGATGAAGCAAGAGGGAAATTAACAGTAATAGTTGGATGGCAAACCGGTGCAGGAGGGGCACAATCACGAATGGTAAAGGATTTGCTACATGTGTTTACAACACCAAATTGATTGGTTGCTGTGATGACAATTTGATGAACACCAATGGGATAAGTTCCCCCTGCCTGATCTCCTGTGCCTTGCGCATCAATAGTGCCATCCTGATCGAAATCTATTTCCCAGTTAAACGTCCAGGTTACAGAATCAATACAAGGATCAAGAGGCTCGCCGGTAAGTGCAATCAATTCGGTAAGACAATTGGGATCATAGCTGCAGTATTCTTCAGGTCCACAATCTGCCCATTGAGGATCCGCAGGTGGTTTCAGAGTAATATGCTGGGTATAATAAAAATAACCATCTCCATCATCTGCAAAAAGATGACTGTCATCACAATCTGAGAAATCCCAATCCAGACAAGGAGCAAGATTAAATAATTCCTCACAAGTTAAGGCAACACCCAGATCACTATTGGCATAATTAAATAAATGTGGTCCATTCCCCGGATCGGTAAATGTGACAGGTTGACCGGTAATGGCATTATTTTCGAATCTAATAGCTGTCGAATCAATCCATCGCACATTGTACTTTTGATCGATTTCCAGACCAGAAATTGGAATGCCAGCACTGGAATATTGAAGTATAAACCGGTCACCTAACGCAAAATTTAATGCATTGAGTAGTGTAAATAAATTAGGTGAAAAGGAGATGGTGTTGGTGGCTATATCAATTTGTGTAGCTAAAATATCCGGGGCGCCGTCGGGACTAAATCTACAATCATCTTTGATAATCCAGGTACGTAGTAATTTATCATATTCCCCAGAATGGATGATTATGGAATCAGAATAGGTTACGGATACTTGCTCACAATCACCATTATGGCGCACATCTCCGGTAACGGATAAATCATGATTGTCGGTACATGCTATACTTACATCGCTTGGAAACTGGACAATAAATTCTGTAAGGTCTTTTATTAAAATCTTTTGGATACACGAGGAAGAATTTCCGGAATTGTCCGTAACAGTCCATTGGCGATTAATTTGTGTATTTGAAGGGCAACTGCCTGGTTGTTGAAGATCCTGGTGTATGACAGTCAGTCCGCAACCTTCCATGTTATCTGATACGTCTGGCTTTAATCCTGTATTGAGTATATAAGCAATATGAAGACAAACCTCATTGATAAGACCACCTGCCAAAGGGGCCGTATCTTCCACCACCACCATCCATGAACGGGATGTGCAGAACATGTGGGCAGATCCTGCCGGTACATTGGTAATATCAGTACCTGTTATTGTCAGGAACTCAATCGTATTGTTGTTAATAACCTGGAACAAGTAAGCCGAGCCTATTGAGATACCGCCTAATGATGTGCCTGTTGAGGAAGCATACTCCAGAAGAATCCGGTCGCCCGGAGTCAAACCTGCGTCTTGGATGAACAACTGTACCTGAAAGTTGCTGATGCGGTTGGTCGCGGAATTAATGTCGTTCAGACCTGCCGTGAAGCAGAGGTTTTGGGATGTGCAAGTATTTATAGTCACACCATTGAATATCTGCAGTTCGTCGCCTTTCGGCTTCATGTGGCCCTGGTTGTAGGTACCAATGCCTGGTTTAGATGAAGTACAGGTGAAATTGGCAGGTGCAATCAGGCCTGTTTGATTAAACCAATTGATGTCATACGCCTGGTCGTTTAGCGTAACGTTCATTCCCATTGGAAACAGTACAGGTTGACCGTTACAGCTATTGGAAGGAATGAGCATAGCCTTTCGGTTCAAAGGGCTATATAGGGTAATTACCAGTTGATTCACTAATTCATGGTCGATGTTCAATTGCAGGTCAACGTCAACAATAATGGCGCCTACAGGGATGTCTAAGACGTCAATTTTCATAGGATAGGTCTTCGCAATTGAATTAGAAATATGGATATTGGGTTGGATGCAGGTTATAGTTGTGTCAATGCCTGTCGTCATATACGGCAAACCACACTGCACGGTGATATCATTAGGACAGTTAATTACAGGCTTGTCAATATCGAGGACAGTGACTGGAATGATACAATAGGCGTCATTACCATATGCATCCCGGCAGCGTAATTCAACGAATAATGGAATCGAGTGATCGAGGTCGCAGCAATAAAAATTTATTTGGGAATTAAAGTTAAAATCTCCGGTACGGTTACAAGGATGTGCCACAAAATCACCATTTTCTAATGTGCCACGACGAGCAGCAAACGTGATATTGGAACAATCATCCTGAGAGCCATTGTCGAAGCTGCTTGCATTCACAAACGTGATGCTATCTGCTAAAGAGATTACAGATAAGGTGTCGCAAATCACAACAGGTGGTGTTTTGTCGCGTACATGTACTTGAACCGTGCACTCACTTTTGTTACCACAGTCGTCTATCAGGGTTTGCACAATCGAGTAAGTATGTGGTTCAGGACGCACAGGTAATTTAAGCACAAAGTAACCCTGTGCATTTTTAGTATTAGCAATGACGATAGAACCGTCTGGATGGGTCGTCCATACAAAGTAGGTAATGCTGTTTGATGTAGAACAATCGTCCGTCACCTGCATCGATGGTATCATAACATAAGCCGTGCAGTCCTGAAAGCCATTGTTCATCGTCGGACCTACAATTACTTCGTCGGGCTCGGGGCAAATGATGATTGGAGGCGTCTTGTCAAGCACTTTAATGATCTGGATATGGCTGTGGATTTCACTGGCACAGGGATCCGTAATTTCCCAATAGCGAAGGATTTCATAGCTGCCTGCGCATAGTTGTGTAACTGAATCCGAATAGGTCCATTGTAAGCTGTCGCAGGTTCCTTGGGGGAATCCAGCATTTCCAAAGGTGCTATCAATATATTCAGGTGTGGGGTACGGGCTTTCGCAGTCGATACTTGACTGGTCGGTATCATCAAAATTTGGCGGAAAGTCAATGGAATTGGATACCTTGGATGGAATGACATTGTTAGAGCAGCCAATTTCGAAGTCTAAAAAAACCAGATTTTCAGGAAATGAATTCTTGCTTTGAGCCTGAATTGCCCAACAAAGGAGACTTAAAATACAAAGCAGAAATGTAGAAGTTTTCATGTTCAAGGATTTTAATATTCAACAACATCAATTCAGAGATGCGAGAAATTATAACATGTCATAATGTATCATGTAAGGGGTAAGTACCATTCAATGATGATCCAAAATTAACCCACTTCAACCTATAATGCAAGCAATATCAACTATTTAAAGCATTTGATTTAAATGAATATATTTCACAGCTGTCCAAAACGTTTTAGCTTGTCAAATATAGGCACTGATAACCAATTGGTTATATCTTGATAGCGTCCAAATTTCAAAAGCACTCTTCCCACTTAGAACAGGGATAGAGCTTCTGGTGGCGGTTTATCTGATCTGAAGGGCCTGTCCAAGAACTCCCTCATGTCCAGCTTGCTGAAGAAATAGACCCTGATCATGGTGACCAAATTGGACAGGTTCCAGGAGTATTTTGCCCTGTTGATGAGATATTTCAGCAGAAGGATGGCAATCATGGCTGTCCAAACCTGGATCAGTACGGCATTGTAATTTGTGCCGACGAATGATTTGATCCGCAAGGACTTGTTGATCTGTTTGAAGAAGCATTCGATGTCCCAGCGAGACCTGTACAGGTCGGCAATGGTTTTTGCTGTCCATGACATCTGGTTGGTCAGGAAAACCATCTTGTGGTCATCTCAGGGTCAATACGGGTAACGAAACGAAGCGGTTTGGAATAGGTTCGGGAAGTCTTTGAGCCCGTCAATACGATATCCTGATCGGCTACCAGCCCATCCAGCTGATCCTGAATGCCATAGGACTCCACAATCTCGGTGAGTGATCTGTCCTTGAGCCGGGTGACGAATAAGATTCCTCTGCTGTCCAAATCCTTCAGCCAGGCAAAGTCCACGTAGGCCCTATCCACGACAAGCACACTTCCGGTTGGAAGTTGCAACCCCTTCGCAGCCTTCAGGTCGTGCTTGCGCCCATCACTGACTTCGGCGAAGCTGGGTAGCTCGGAATCATAATCCAGGACAGTGTGGATCTTCATGGCACCCTTATGAGTCCGATACTTGGCCCTAGTCAGACAAGTTCAGACACAGGCTGACCAGTGTTGAATCCATCAGGTAGATCTTACGCTTGAACTAATGACCATATTTACGTCTACGCTGTAGATTGGGTTCATACATCTCCAACAGGGCAAAGTAGTAATCCATGAAGAGCTGCCATTCCCGGTTGGCATTGATATAACTCACAGAGGACTTACTTGGCACTCGTTCGATGCCCAAATGGGACAGATTACCATAAGCAGACTTTAACCCCTGACTGATGTCTCTTACTGAATCCACTTTGGCCAGATGGACAAAGAGCATGCTCACAAGGTGGGTCCAGGAATTGATGCCTTTGACATGCTTGTCTGTTTGCCTGGTCTTGACGATGCGGCCAAAAGAATGACGATCCAGAAGACTTGTGATCTGCGAGAATAGAGATAAATTTGCTGTGGACATGGCTGACTAGGACTGTCGTAATCCTATGGAAGAAATACCAGGCTATGTCAACCTTTTACGCCTTCAGGCAACAAAAACGTTTTGGACGGGTCTGAGCCACTTTATTAAATCATCACATTTTAAATTTCCGTTGATGAGTAATTTGAAATTTCTATTTCTTTCAGGGTATATTTTCTGGCATTCTGGTGTTGTTGCCCAAAATGATGAAATTCGTTTTGGAGATGTGGAACTAGGTGGATTTTATTCACTTGTTATAGATAAGGAATTTATTGAGGATAGTACTTTTTACGCAGGTTTTGCCAGTCACTATATAAATATGCACTTACGCAATCAAATATCCGAGAGATGGTACATTGGTGGTGAAGTGATTACAGCAATTGTTGTGAGTTCTGAGCCGGTAGAAAGTCCATTTTTCCTTTTTGGCGTGCATAGCGAATACAAAATTATTTCAGGCAATAGAGCTCGTCTTTTCGGAAGATTGGGATTTAGTACCGGGGATTTAAGCTATGCGGATCCCGGTGTACCTGAGCGGCGCATGGTTGCGAATGTCGCATTTGGAGCCAGCCTCGAGATTTATGTTGCATCCGGGATTTCTGTAGATATCGGCTATTACAACCATTCTCCATTGAACAGAATTACAAATAGCTATAGCGCGGCTATGCCATTTCTGGGAGTTCATTATCGCATTCGTGATTGATGCGCTACATCAACCACTAATAAACGGCCAACCTGATGTCAGGGGCGAAGCCTGGTACTATTACCTCATACCGGAAGAATATCAGGCGGGATGTAAATTCCGGAGCAAAGTGACCCCCCTATTCCGGCATATTGGCCCCCCTGTTGCAAGTAACAGTCTGGTTGTGATAACCATCATTTGTTTTCATAAACGAAAGCAAATGGCAACAAGGACAATCGGTATGGAACAATACAACATGATCCTCAGATTGCAGGAACTGGGGTTTTCAATCAAAGGCATTGCCCGACAGCTCGGATTGGCTCGCAACACGATCTACTGGTATTTGTCTGACCAGGGCGGTTATAGTCCTCCAGGTGCCAATGAAGGCTTCAGCCCGCCCAACCTTCGCGGTCCAGGCTTCTGTATTGGATGGCCTCAGCCAGATGTTCCACCTTGATGTCCGGACTCCCTGCGAGGTCGGCCGCCGTTCTGGCCACCTTGAGAATGCGGTCGTAGGCACGGGCGGAGAGTTGGAGGCGTTGCATGGCCGTCCGGAGGAGGGTCGTTCCTGCCTGGTTGATCCGGCAGACATCTTGGACCATCCGGCTGGGCATCTGGGCGTTGCAGTGGATGCCCGGCCATTCGCGAAATCGCGTCTCCTGGATCTCCCGGGCACTTTCCACACGGGCGCGAATATCCTTGCTGGTTTCGGAAGGCCGTTCAAAACGGGACAATTCCTCATAACTGACCGGCGTCACTTCAACGTGAAGGTCAATCCGGTCCAGCAGGGGACCCGATATCCGGGTCAGATAGCGTTTGACCACGCCGGGTCCGCAGACACATTCTTTTTCAGGATGGTTGTAATACCCGCAGGGGCAGGGGTTCATGCTGGCTATCAGCATGAAACTGGCGGGGTATTCGATGCTGATCTTGGCCCGGGCGATGGTGACCCTCCTTTCTTCCATGGGTTGCCGGAGCACTTCCAGGACCGTTCGCTTGAATTCCGGCAATTCGTCGAGGAACAAAACGCCATTATGCGCGAGGGAGATTTCTCCGGGATGGGGGTTGCTGCCTCCGCCCACGAGGGCCACATCGCTGATGGTGTGATGGGGACTACGGAAAGGCCGGTTGGTGACCAGTCCTCCATGCGTGGGGAGCACGCCGGCGACCGAGTGTATTTTGGTTGTCTCCAGGGCTTCGTGCAGGGTGAGTGGAGGCAGGATCGTCGGCATCCGCCGGGCCAGCATGGTTTTTCCTGCGCCCGGAGGCCCGATGAGGATAGCATTGTGCCCCCCGGCAGCGGCCAACTCGAGAGCCCGTTTGATATTTTCCTGACCTTTTACGTCGGCAAAGTCCACCGGATATTGATCCTGCTGTTCGGCAAACAGCTCGCGGGTTGGGATAACGGTGGGATGAAGGGTTTGATCGCCCGACAGGAAATCGACGGCTTCCCGAAGGTGCTCGATCCCGTAAACGTCCAGATCGCTGACGATGGCGGCCTCCCGGGCATTGGCTTTGGGAAGGAGTATCCCTTTGTATTTTTCTTTTCGCGCCTGGATGGCAATGGGCAGGCTTCCTTTGACGGGCCGGAGGCTCCCGTCCAGTGAGAGCTCACCCAGCATCAGATACCGGTCCAGGCGGTCGGCCGGCAATTGATCGCTCGAGGCGAGAATGCCCAGGGCAATGGGCAGGTCATAGGAAGATCCTTCCTTGCGCACATCGGCAGGCGCCAGATTGATCACGATCTTCTGACGGGGCATCCGGTACGCAGAATTTTTAAGCGCGGATTCAATACGGTGAAAACCTTCCTTGACGGCGTTGTCCGGCAACCCCACCATGTGATAACCCACCTTGGTCAGGGCACTTACCGCACCACCCGTATGTACCTCGATGGTAATGGTCCGGGCATCAATGCCATGGACGGCACTGCTATAACATTTGACCAGCATGCTTATACCTTCTCGTCCTGCGCGTACAATTGATCGATGACGGGCTGATATTTCTCCAGGATTACCCTTCTTTTCAGTTTGAGGGTCGGCGTGAGCTCCGCATCGCTACCGTCATTTTTTACCGGTTCCCAGGGTTCGGTAATCAAATGAAATCGTTTGATCTGTTCCCCCCTCCCGAAGTGGGGATTGACGGATTCCACGATCCTGTGGTACTTGTCCACCACCCGTTCATCCGCCAGAAGTTGCTCCCGTCCGCCCGCGGAAATCCCCTTGTACCGGCACCAATCCATCAGGGCAGACCAGGCGGGTACGATCAGGGCGGCGACATATTTCTTCCCTTCTCCGAGGACCATCGCCTGGTCTACCAGGAAGGATTCCTTCAGGCGGCTTTCGATCGGGGCCGGCGCTACATATTTTCCGCCGGAGGTTTTCATGAGTTCCTTTTTCCGGTCGGTAATCTTCAGAAACCTGAGATCGCCCCGTTGTTCCCAGCATCCCACATCGCCCGTACACAACCAGCGTTCGCCATTGATTTCCCGGAAAACGCGGGCATTTTCCTCGGGCTTGTTGAAGTATCCTATCATGACATTGGGTCCTTTGACCAGAATTTCCCCCTCTCCCGGGCCGTATTGATCCTCCTCCACCTCGATCCGCACCTCAATGCCCTCAATAGGGAGACCGACACAACCGATCCGTGACTTGCCCGGGGCGAAATGCGAAAAGGCAATACCGGGAGCGGCTTCTGTCAGACCGTATCCTTCCCGAACGGGTATTCCGGCATAGGAAAATACCCGGGCGATGGACACCGGGCAAGGGGCAGCACCGGTGATGATGCCCCTGAGTTCTCCACCCAGCGCCTGTCGCCATTTGCGAAAGACCAGTTTGTCGGCCACCCATTTTTTCACCAGTGACCAACCCGTATAAACCTTGTCATATTCGTAGTCGGCGGCCTGCCGCAATGCCCAGAAGAACAGCACTCTTTTGACGCCGGAAAGGCCGAGGCCTTTGTTGTAAATGCGCTCATAAACTTTTTCCAAAAGCCGAGGCACGGTTGTGAAAAAATGGGGGCGAAACGACTTCAGGTCGCCGTCCTCCCCCCCCAATCGGTCCGGGGCACTGAAAAGGGTACTGACACCGGCATACATGTAGGCAAAGGAAACGGCGCGTTCGAAAATGTGACAGAGCGGCAGAAAGCTCAGGCTTCGCATCCCCGCTTCGACAGGGATAAGAGGCAATATGGTCAGGACATTGAAGACCACATTGTTGTGGCTGAGCATGACCCCTTTCGGAAATCCCGTAGTGCCGGATGTATAAATGATGGTTACCAGATCATCGGGTTTGATCGTCGGGGTGATGGCCTTAAGGGCAGTGGTATCTTCTTTGCGCAGGTCCTGCCAGAAGGGGATCTCCGGACGTTGGTCCAGGGAGATGAGCAGGGACATCCCTTCTGTATCCCTGGCGGCCTCGGAAACCTTTTCATAAAGATCCTTGCCCCCGACAAAGGCGGCTTTTGCGCCTGCGTCCCGGAAGATGTACCGGTATTCCCTGCTGCTGATGGTGGGATAGACAGGGACACCGACAAGCCCGGCCAATTGGCAGGCCAGATCCGCAATCACCCATTCCGGACGATTGATATAGTCAACAATGACCACGCGGTCCCCTCTTGTCAATCCCTGTGCGAGGAGCCCGGCGGCCAATTGTTCGGCGTCCCGGATCAACTGGTCGGTCGACCACCATACCACCCCTTTTTCGGTGGTATATCCGAAAGCGCGTTCCAGGGGATACCGGCTTCGCTGGTATCCCATGAAATCGAAAATCCGAGTGGGGGTCTCCATGATCTCGTCCCGGGTTCAGGCCTGTAAATAACGCCAATTCCGGCGAGATACGCGACAAATGGGCACTTCACGGCCACGCAGAACATGCCCGCCCGGGATGCTTCAACAAATAGCGGATGGGACGTCGGGGTCAGGCAAAGGTTACTTCCGTACCTTCTCGAGCAGGTCGGCACCCTGTACATTCAGGCTGCGGGACAACCTGGCCACTGTTCCGAGGTCGATCTCTCCCACCATGGTCAACAAAAGAAAGCGGGAAGGTCCGCCAACCACCATGACCAGTTCCTTGACGCTGGATCCGGATCCCTGGGTAAAAAACCGCACCTGCTCGCCCTTTTCCCTGAGCGCCATCAGTTCTTCGTATTTGGCGCCGCTCAGGCGGTCACCGCTGGTTTTGAACAGGGCGGTGCCGTCCTGACCGCTGAGTTGAATGACCCGCATGCCTTTCATCTTGCGGATCATCTGGCGGACGTCTTCTTCCATGGCCAGGTCCTTTTTTTCGGCCATGACTTCAAACATCCTGGCGCTGATGTAGGCCGAGGTAAACCGCTGGTCCTTGAGGTAGTCCTGGAAATGGCGGTTGATCGCGTCGTCCTGGGCGACAACGCGGATGGAAATGGTGGCAAAGGCGAGAAGCAACAGGTATTTCATTGGAACGGATTTATTGGGTGGAAAAGATGTCGAGTTCCTGAGCGGGAGCAACGGATTCCACGGTGAGGGTCTGTCCCTGGTCCATGGCACCGGAAACCAGGCTCAACGCTGCGACAAACTGTTGATAGGCCTCTTCGGGATCATCCCAGGTATCCGCCATCAGGGATTCTTCCCGGGAGGACATGTGTTCCCGGTTCAGCAACCACCAACCGGCGGTCACGATCAGGAGAACGGCGGCGGCATAGGCAAGTATCCGGCGGAGGGGTATCACTCTTCCCGTCGCTTCGGCAGGAAGACGCTGCATGACCCGGTTTTCAAAGTCAGGGGACAGGGACAGGGCAGAGCCGGATTCTTTCCAGTCAAAGAGGGACCGCCACTCGAGGTGTTCGTCCGCTACCTCCCCCGAACGGAAATAAGCCGTCAGACGGCGTTCTTCCTCGACGGAAGTCTCGGCCGAAAAATACTTCTCGAGCAGCCGGGAAATCTGGGCAGGTGGTTCAACGGACATGGTGTTGCAATTTGACTTTCAGGTGTTGGCGGGCACGAAACAACTCCGACTTGACCATGGCCAGCGAAAGCCCAAGGATTTCTCCAATCTGGTCATAGGTCATCTCCTCGATTTCGCGGAGGTGCAGGACAAGTTGCTGCCGCTGCGAAAGGGTTTTGATCGCGGCCTGCACCTTGCGTACCGTTTCACTGGCTTCCATCTGGCGATCCGCCTGAATCAGGTCTCCGGCAGGGGGCATTACATCGCTGATGTCCGCGTGCTTTTGATCGCGGCCCTTCAGATGATTGAGCGACAGGTTGCGGGTCATGGTCATGCAATAAGCCTCCGGTTTTTCGAGTCCGGCCAATTCTTGGCGCTTTTTCCAGATGCGGAGAAATACTTCCTGGACGATATCTTCTGCCACCATGGGGTCATGAACAAACTTCAGGGCAAAGCGGTACAACTTGTTTTGCAACGGTAAATAAATCCGGCGGAAGTCTTCCGTATCCATGTGGTGGACCATTGAGCGGGCGGAAAGTTACAGCCTGGCGCCGTCTTTCTGTAGGACAATCCCTCCAACAAGGGAAAATCCCCGCGGACTACACCGTGTCATTACCTTTGGGTCATGAAGGAATGGAAGCTGGGCGCCACCGCTGTTTCCGTGATTTTTCACCCGCTTGGAGTGCCTACCCTGGCCCTGGTGTTTCTGCTCTGGGCCAACCCTTATGCTTTTGGCGTGAACCGGATCGGGGAAAAATGGCAACTGGTCTTTACCGTCGCGGTGCTCACGATGGTCATCCCGGCCATTTCCGTGTTGTTGATGCGTCTTCTGCACCTGGTGGAGGATTTGCGGGTGAGCGAACGCATGCAACGGATCGGACCCTATATAGCAAGCGGTATTTTCTACTCCTGGCTTTCCCGCAACCTGCTGGCCAGTGATGACGTTCCGATCGTGTTTACCGCCATATCCCTGGGATGCACCGTTGCGATTTTCCTGTGTTTCGTCATCAACGTACAATTCAAGATCAGCCTCCATACCGTAGGTGCGTCGGCGATGACCGCCATCTTCCTGTTGTTGTGGATGCATTATCCTTATGCCAATGCGGTCGTGTCGATACCCGGTTGGGGCGCCGTTCGCATCAGCGTAATGACCATGATTTTCCTGTCGGTGCTGGTGGCCGGCCTGGTAGGTACGGCCAGATTGATCCTGGACATCCACCGGCCTTCCGAAGTTTATTGGGGGTACGCAGCCGGATTCATTTCACCATTCCTCGGTCTGCATCTCGCCCGCATCCTGGGTTAATCCTTTGACAAATATGGCCGCCGAATCCTCCCCCAAAATCAACCGGACACACGAGCGGGTACGGGTCGCCTTCTGGTGGTTCATCCAGCGGATTGCCGGCAGTTTCCGGGGCAAGCCATGGTGGCGCAAAGGATTGGCTGCCCTGTTCTGGGGCGGTTTCTTTTTCGCCTTCCTGAGTATCGCCATCACGATGGTTTATGCCGTGGTGCCGGTGTGGATCACCCCGCTGATGGTCATCCGTTCCGTACAGGGCATTCGTGCCGACAAAAAGGAACTTTGGGACAAGCACTGGGTACCGGGATCTGCGATTTCGTCCCACCTCAAACTGGCAGTAATCTGTGCGGAGGACCAGAATTACCTGAAGCACAGCGGATTTGATCTGGGCGCCATCGAAAAGGCTATCAAGCACAACAAACGCTCCAAGCGAAAGCGGGGTGCCAGTACCATTTCCCAGCAGACCGCCAAGAATGTTTTTCTTTGGCCGGGACGATCGTGGATACGAAAGGGCCTGGAGGTTTGGTTTACTGCCTTGATCGAGTTGTTCTGGAGCAAGAAGCGCATCATGACGGTTTACCTCAATGTGGTGGAACTGGGCCCCGGCGTGTACGGCGCGGAAGCGGCCTCCAAGCGGTTTTTCCGGAAGACGGCGGCCCGTATCGCGCCGTCGGAGGCGGCCTTGCTGGCGGCGGTTTTACCCAGTCCGTTGCGCTATTCCGCCCAACGCCCGGGACCCTGGGTGAGGGAGCGGCAGTCCTGGGTATTGCGCCAGATGCGTCTGTTTGGCGGCACATCTTACCTGAAAAGCCATCCGGAATGGTAAGGACCGACAACCTACCTTTGCTCCCGGCATGAAATACCTCATCGCCGGATTGGGCAACATAGGCCGGGATTATGAAGGTACCCGCCACAATATCGGATTTGATGTGGTCGACCATCTGGCCCGGACCAGCCAGACGGAGTTTGCCCTCGACCAACATGCCCATGTGGCCAAAATGAAATACAGGAGCCGTACGCTGGTGCTGATCAAGCCGACGACCTACATGAACCTGAGCGGCAAAGCCGTACGATTTTGGATGCAAAAGGAGAACATTCCCCTTGAAAATCTGCTGGTGGTCGTGGATGATCTCAACCTGCCCCTGGGACGTCTGCGGTTGAGAGGCAAGGGTTCAGACGGAGGACACAACGGTCTCAAAAACATAGACCAGATCCTGGGAAGGAATGATTATGCCCGTTTGCGGGTAGGTATAGGCAATGACTTCGGCACGGGCCGGCAGGTGCAATATGTCCTGGGACCCTGGTCGGAAAGTGAGCGGGCCGAATTGCCGGGCGTTCTGGATCGGGCTGTAGAGGGGATTCATTTGTTTGCCACTATCGGGCTGGCCCGGGCCATGAATGTGGTGAATACCTGAAAGCGGTATCAGTTTCACCCATGATGCGCGTCATCGTTCCGACTCCCGCAAAGCCGGAATTTTGAAGTACTTCCCATCCTGTACTTCGCATGAACGAGAACGCCCTGATTCTTCCGTTTGATCAATTGGACCTGACCGCCATCGCCGAGGTGGGGGGCAAGAACGCTTCGCTCGGTGAGATGCATCAGCGTCTCAAGGCTTTGGGCATCCGGGTGCCTTCCGGATTTGCCATTACGGCCGAGGCTTACCGGATGTTGCTGGAGGAAAACGGGATTGGCCCGTCTTTGGCCGGGTTGTTGGAACAACTGGACATGCCATCGCTGTCCAACCTGGCGGAAACCGGGGCGGCATGCCGCAAGCTGCTGGCTGGTTGTCAACTGCCCGGAGCGGTAGCCCGGGCTTTGGATGACGCCCTGGAAAGGCTGGATCCGGAAGGACAAATGGCATTCGCCATCCGGAGCAGTGCGACGGCGGAAGACTTGCCGGATGCCAGTTTTGCCGGGCAGCTGATTCCTTTCTGAATGTCCGGGGCCGTCCGGCCATTCATCGGGCCGTTCTCCGCTGCTATGTCTCCCTCTTCAATGACAGGGCGATCAAATACCGCACGGATCACGGAAATGATCATATGCAGGTCGACTTGTCCGTTGGCGTCCAGGAAATGGTGAGGTCGGATATCGGTTCGTCCGGCGTGGCCTTTACCATTGATCCGGAGACCGGATTTGGAGGGGTTATCTATGTCACTGCTGCGTGGGGTTTGGGCGAGTATGTCGTACAGGGTGTGGTCAATCCGGATGAATTCTATCTCTTCAAAACCGCGCTTGATTCCGGTCATCGTGCCCTGATCCGGCGTCGGCTGGGTGTCAAGGACCAGAAACTGATGCTGGGCGGAGACGAGCATCATCCTGTTGTCCATCAGGAAACCAGTGCCTGGGAGCGGGGACACTTTGCCTTAAGCGCAGAAGAGGCCGAATTGCTCGGGAGGTGGTGTTTGGCTATCGAGCGGCATTACGGGCGGCCCATGGATATCGAATGGGCCAAATGCGGCAAGTCGGGTATATTGTACATCCTTCAGGCCCGACCTGAAACCGTCCATCGGCCTGGCAGGCCATTATTTGTCAAGGAGTATCGGCTGAAGACGGCGGCAAGTCCCCTTTGCCGGGGCAAAGCGGTCGGACGGGCCATTGCCAGTGGCCCGGTGCTTATCATCCAATCCCTGGCGGATGGCTTCAAGGTCCGGGAGGGAGATATCCTTGTGGCGAAAATCACCAATCCCGACTGGAATGCCCTGCTCCGGAAAGCCGTCTGTATAGTGACCGACCAGGGTGGACGCACCAGCCATGCCACCATAGTGGCCAGGGAACTGGGCATTCACGCCGTTGTCGGGACCGGAAACGCTACATCCCGACTGCATGACGGACAAATGGTCACTGTGGCCTGTACGGGCGGGGATGAGGGCCAGGTATATGCAGGTGCTTTGGAGTGGGAGGAGTCGCAGGTAGACCTGGATCCGGTCCTGCCCAAGCGGGTCAAACCTATGTTCATCCTGGCCGATCCGGACAGGGCATTCCTCCTGGCGGGATATCCGGTGGCAGGCGTAGGCTTGTTGCGGATGGAATTCATTATTTCCAGAGAAATCCGGATTCACCCCATGGCCCTCATCCGGTATGAAGATTTACCGGACGGTTCGGAAAAAGCAGCCATTCAGGGGATCACCAGCGCCTATCCGGACAAGGCGATGTTTTTTGTCGAGCAACTGGCGGGTTCCGTGGCCATGGTGGCCGCTGCCTTTTTTCCGAGGGAGGTGATTGTGCGGATGAGTGATTTTAAATCCAATGAGTATGCCCAGCTGCTCGGAGGTGCCTGGTTTGAGCCCGATGAGGAAAATCCGATGATCGGATTTCGCGGAGCATCCCGCTATTACCATGACAAGTACCGGGCCGGCTTCGGCCTGGAGTGTGAGGCGATCCGGATGGTGAGGGATGACATGGGCCTTACGAATGTCAAAGTGATGATCCCGTTTTGCCGTACGGTGGAGGAAGGCCAAAAAGTGTTGGAGGTCATGGAGCAATATGGTTTGAAGAGAGGCCAAAACGGATTGAAGGTCTATGTCATGGTCGAGCTCCCCGCCAATGTGATCCGCGCGGATGCCTTCGCCGCGCTTTTCGACGGCTTTTCCATCGGCACCAATGACCTCACCCAATTGACCCTGGGCCTGGATCGGGACTCGGCTTTGGTGAGCGATTTGTTTGACGAAGAGGATCCGGCGGTGAGTGACCTGATTATCCGGGCCATCCACGCTGCCAAAAAGAGGGGTATCCCGATAGGACTTTGTGGCCAGGCGCCCAGTGACCGTCCGGGTTTCGTGAGGCTTCTAGTCAGGGAGGGCATTGACAGTATATCCTTCACGCCGGATGCCCTGTTGAACGGGATCCTCCTGATGGAAGAGGCGGAACGGGACTTTTCCTGAACCGGATGTGGAAAACTTTTTCCCTCCATGATCCGGAGATTCCGTCCCCCATGTTACATTTGTTCGGTTTTCATCTGAAAACTCCCCACCCCAAAAACCGACCTGGAACGATCGTGTGCCGTAGTCATCCGGCAGACCGGGTTCGGGGGTGGTCAAGGATTCCTCCCAATCTGTTTGACGTCTGCCAAGGAAAGACTCCCGGCCACCAGGCCAAAGGAGAAACGCGTTTATAATCCTATGACGTCAAAACAGGTTGCCCGTACGGGCAGCCTGTTTATGTTTGGGTGAATGGCCATTCAGGCGAGGGCAGACATCAATCCGGCTCGAAACCAATGATGAAGTTGAACTGTCCGTAATTGCTCCACTTGGTGCCGACAGGCAGGTTTTTGTCGAATCCGAATCCGTAGTCAAATCCGAGGAGGCCGAACATCGGGAGGAAAACGCGCAGACCCATTCCCGCCGAACGGCGGAGATCAAGGGGCTGTATTCCCTGAACGTTCTCCAGGAATTGCCCCCTTCGGCAAAGGCAAGCACAAAGATGGTCGAAGAGGGATTTAGGGAAATCGGGTAACGAACTTCCAGGGTGAATTTGTTGAACACAGAGCCATATCCGCGGTTGTTGGCCGGGAGATCCGCGACGTCATAACCCCGCATGGAAATGAGTTCGTTGCCAATGAAGAAGGCGCCCTGGTTGGCGAGACCGGCACCCCCCACTTCGAAACGTTCGAAAGGAACCGTCCCGATTTCGCGGTTGTAGTTGCCGAGGAATCCGAATTTGGCGGCGGCCCGCAGGGTGAGTTTCTCTACCAGCGGCGTGTACCATTCGGCGGTGGCCCGGATCTTGTGGTATTCGAGAAACTTGAATTTTTCCTGGGGACTCAGGCTGCTGTAGTCCTTGCCGGGCGAGAACAGCGAGTAAGGGGGAGTGAGCTGGGCGGACACCTGAACCAGGGACCCTGTGCGTGGAAAGGTAGGATCAACGATGGAATTGCGGGCCAGGGTGAGTTTGAGGTGCAGGTTGTTGAAGCTGCCCGCACTGATGGTGGATCCGTCGTCCAGGAAAAACCGGGTGTAATTGTTCAACGACAGATTTTGCATGTTGACGGCCGCCGTAAGGACAAAGTTGTCGTCCGGCCAACGCAGGCGGGTGCCAATGGAAGTGGTCAGGTTGAGAATGTCGAGACCGCTGTATCCGGAAGCCTGGCGGGTCAGGCCGTTGCTGACCGAGTTGAAAAAGGCGGCTACGGTAAAATTGCGGGGTTTCTTGCCGCCCAGCCAGGGCTCGGTGAAGGACATGTTGTAACTCTGGAAGAAACGGCTACCGCGCTGGGCCCGGATGGAAAGACGCTGGCCGTCACCCTGTGGAAGGGGATGCCAGGCTTCGGGGCGGAATATGTTCCGCATGGAGAAATTATTGAAAGACACCCCGAGTGTACCGATCACACCCTGATTGACACCACCCCATCCTGCGGAGAGTTCCAGTTGGTCAGCAGGTTTTTCCTCAACCGTGTACTCGATATCCACGGTACCTCTTTGCGCATTGACCGGTGTGTTGATACCCAGATTTTCCTGGTTGAAATATCCCAGATTAATGATTTGACGCTGGGAACGGATGATGTCCGATCGGCTGAATTTTGCCCCGGGTACCGTCCTGAGTTCCCGCCGTATCACGTGTTCATGGGTGCGGTCGTTGCCGTTGATGACCACCCGGTCGATGGTGGCTTGAGGGCCTTCATAAATCCGGATTTCCAGGTCAATCGAATCACCGTCAATGGCGACCTCTACAGGGTTGGCCTGGAAAAACAGGTAGCCGTCATCCATGTACAGCGAGCTGACATCGCGACCATCCATGCTGAAGGAAAGGCGGCTGCGCAGGAGCTCCTCGTTGTAAACATCGCCCTTTTCGATCTGCAACACCCGGGACAAAGCCTCTGCATCATAGATGTAGTTGCCCCGCCAGGCAATGTCGCGGAAGTAGTACACATTGCCCTCCTGAATATCCATGTGGATGCGTACCCGTCCGTTGTGATCCCGCCAGACCGAATCACGGGTGATGCGGGCATCGCGGTAGCCGAGCGTATTGTAATACTGGATGATGTTTTTCTTGTCGTCCTCGTATTTGGACCGGATGAGTTTGGAGGCGGTGAATATTTTCCAGCGGTGCTTGGTATCCTTCATCTGCTTTCGCAGCTTGGCCGCTTTGACATGGTCATTGCCGTCGAAGGTGATGCTGGCAATGCGGACTTTCTTGCCCCGGTCAATGTCGAAAGCGAGTCGAACGGCATTGACGAGTTGATCATCGGGTTCTTCCTGGACCCGGACTTCCGTGTCCAGGTAGCCTTTTTCGACAAAGAATTCCCGTATGGCATTTTGACAACTCACGAGGCTGTTCTCCGAGATAATGGTGCCTTTGATGAGGAATTTGTTGACGATCTCGTTGAGGTCTTCATGATAGCTTTTCTTGACCCCTCTGAAGGTATGGCGGGCAAACCGGGGGCGCTCCGTAACAGCGATCTGCAGAAACAGGATATCGCCGATCCGTTTTTCCTCAAGGATTTGGATATCGGTAAAGAGCTTGAGTTTCCAGAGGGCTTTCAGTGCTCTGGAGATGTCTTCACCCGGGAAGGTGATCTTGCCGCCTACCCGGAGTCCGGAAACAGCGATAAGGGTGGCTTCGTCGCTGTAGGTGGCTCCGGACACCTTGATACCCCCGATCTCGAAACTCCGGGGATCCTCCATGTAGTTGACAGCGGGAGGCGTCACCTGTGCCATGACAGGTGCAGACAACAATATGAGGAGCAGGAATACGATCGAATGCCGCATCAGGATTGCCGGGCGGGTTTGCATCGAAGGAACGGAATGGGAAAGGGGAAAGCGGCCTGGCCGTCCGGGGTTTAACATCATATTAATGGGTCATTAATTGTTCCGAGGTCTTGCCGAAACGCCGTTCGCGGCGCTGGTAGTCCCGGATGGCCTCATGGAATTGGTCTTTGCCGAAGTCCGGCCACATGACCGGTGTGAAATAGAGCTCTGCGTAAGCGATCTGCCAAAGCAGGAAATTGCTGATCCGGAATTCCCCGCTGGTGCGGATCAGCAGTTCAGGATCAGGCATGGTGGAAGTGTACAGGAAGTCGGCAACGGCGGCTTCATCAAGATGAGCGGGGTCCAGTTTGCCTTCGCTGGCGGCGTGGGCGATCATTCGGGCGGCCCGGGTCATTTCCTGTCGGGCACTGTAATTCAGGGCCAGGGTCAGGGTCATCCGCTGATGGTTTCGGGTGGCTGCAATGGCCTCCTGCAGACTGTTGGCGGTTTGTACAGGCAGTCGGGAAGTGTCACCGATGGTGTGCAGCCGGATATCGTTGTCCTGCAGGGTCCGGAGTTCACGCCGGATGGTCCGCACCAACAGTTGCATCAGGGCATTGACCTCACGGGAGGGGCGGTTCCAGTTTTCGGTACTGAAGGCGTATAAGGTGAGATAGGGGATGCCCAGTTCGGCGGCGGCTTCTGTCACCGCCTTTACAGACCTCACCCCGTTGCGGTGTCCGAACACCCGGGGCTTGCCGTGGGCTTTGGCCCACCGGCCGTTGCCATCCATGATGATGGCCACATGTTGAGGTAGTCGGGCCGTGTCGATCCCCGATTTGAAATCCATTCGACGAAACGATAGCCGACAAAGGTAGCCACATTTGTCCAATGGCTTCCGGGCTTTGCCGGTGATATCAGTTCCGGGGCGGAAGGGGTGCCAGGCCCAGCTCCTCCCACTGGGCGTCGGCAATTGGCGAGGGAGCGTCAATCATCATGTCGCGTCCCGTATTGTTTTTGGGGAAGGCAATAAAGTCGCGGATGTTGTTTTGCCCGTTCATCACGGCACACAGACGGTCCAAACCGAAGGCGATCCCTCCATGGGGAGGCGCTCCGTATTCAAAGGCGCCAAGAAGGAATCCGAATTGTGCCTCTGCCTCTTCCGTTGAAAATCCGAGCAGGCTGAAATTGCGTGATTGCAGCGCGCGATCATGGATCCGGATGGATCCGCCCCCGATTTCCGTGCCGTTGATGACGAGGTCGTAGGCATCCGCCCTCAGTCGGCGGAGTACTTCCCGGTCGGTACTGTCCATGAGGCCGACATCCTCCGGTTTGGGGCTGGTGAACGGGTGGTGCATGGCAAAAAAACGACCGGACTCCTCATCCCACTCGAGCAGGGGGAAGTCCAAAACCCACAGCGGACGAAAAATGCCCGGTTGGATCAGGCCCAGTCTCCTTCCCATTTCAAGCCGGAGTTCGCCGAGTTGTTTGCGGGTTTTTTCCTCCTCGCCGCTGAGGACAAGAAGCAGATCTCCGGGGCCGGCTTCAAAGACGGTGCCCCATTGCCGGAGTTGTTCATCGGTGAAATACTTGCCGACAGAGGACTTGATCGTCCCGTCTTCATTGAACCGCACATAGACCAGGCCTCCGGCGCCGATCTGGGGGCGCCGCACCCAATCCGTTAGTTCATTGAGATCCTTGTTGGAATACCGGTCTGCGATGCCTTTGGCACAGATACCTGCGACCAGCCCTGCCTGATCGAACACCGGAAAACCCTGCCCGCGGGCCAGATGACCAATGTCGCCAATGGTCATTTCAAAACGCAGATCGGGTTTGTCGGAACCATAGCGTTGCATGGCTTCATCATAGGACATCCTCGGGAATTCGGGCAACCCGATACCCAGGAGTTTCAAAAACAAATGGCGGGTCAGACCTTCGAAAGTCCGGAGAATGTCCTCACGGCTGACAAAGGCCATTTCACAGTCTATCTGGGTGAATTCCGGCTGCCGGTCGGCGCGCAGGTCCTCGTCGCGAAAACATTTCACGATCTGGAAATAGCGGTCCATGCCGGCCACCATCAGGATTTGCTTGAAGGTTTGGGGCGATTGGGGCAGGGCATAGAACTCGCCGGGATTGAGGCGACTCGGCACGACAAAATCACGGGCTCCTTCCGGCGTGCTTTTGATGAGAAAAGGCGTTTCGATCTCGACAAAGCCCTGCCCGTCGAGATAATGCCGGGTTTCCAGGGTGAGTTTGCCCCGAAACAAAAGGTTGCGCTTTACCGGCTCCCGCCTCAGATCCAGGTACCGGTATTTCATGCGCAGGTCATCTCCTCCGTCCGTATCCGCTTCAATGGTAAAGGGAGGTACCTTGGAGGCGTTGAGTACATCCAGCAGATCGACGTCGATCTCGATGTCACCCGTTGGCCGGTTGGGGTTCTTGCTGGTCCTTTCGCGCACGACCCCTTCGACCCGTATGACGTATTCCCGTCCCAGTTTGCGTGCGCGGGCGCACAATTCGGGACGGGTGTCCATGTTGAAAACCAACTGGGTAATCCCGTAGCGGTCTCGCAGATCCACAAAGGTGAGGCCGCCGAGGTCGCGACTGACTTGTACCCAGCCGCTCAAAAGGACGCGCTGGCCGGCATCTGTCAGACGGAGACTGCCGCAGGTATGGGATCTGTACATCGTATCGAGGATTCGGTGGGACGGGGGACAAAGGTATGAGAAGTCAAGCCCAATTAAACCCTAATCGTGCATTTGAAATACACGATTAGCCCAATGGTCCAGACGAAGCTTGCTTGTCTGGATCAAGGAGAGGACGAAACCCGCTCCGATAGCAGGTTTGGGAAGACGCTTTGGTCTTCTTCCACGATTAGGTTCAACCCAGACATTGAGCGTGATTGAATTTCTTTCGATCAAAATATGAGTTAATTCATTCACGCTCAATCGTCTGCGCCTCGCGCAAAAAATGCATTAGCATTTTTTGGGTTGAAAGGGAGGTTGGCCACAGCACCCGACTTTGCCTACCTTAGCCACCTTAACAGCAATTCCATGCGTGCTTTCGGGCTTTTGATGCTCCTGTTGTCAGCCGTTGTGACGGTATTACCCGGGCAGACTGATGAGGATGCATTTTTGTTGCGCCGTATCCACACAGCTGCCCTGACGGAAGGGAAAGCCTATTCCTGGCTGCACCATTTGTCCGAGGAGATAGGTGGACGTCTGGCCGGGTCACCGGAGGCGGAGGCCTCGGTACACTATACCTATGCACAGCTCGAAGATCTGGGCCTCGACCAAGTATGGCTTCAGCCCTGCACGGTCCCGCATTGGGAGCGGGGTGCGCCGGAGGTGGTGCGTGTATTGGCCGGCGAAGGACACCAGGAGAGGGTTTTGAAGGCCCTTGCCCTCGGCAATTCCGGGGCTTCCGGACCGGAAGGGGTTTCCGGCCGGGTCATTGAAGTTCGTTCATTGGAGGAGGTGGACTATCTGGCTGAAAAGGTGGAAGGGGCCATCGTGTTTTTCAATCGCCCCATGGATCCGGGTGAATATCACACGTTCCACGCCTACGGCAAAGCGGTTGACCAGCGGGTGTACGGGCCCGCCAAGGCCGCCCAATACGGCGCCAAAGGCGCCATCGTACGATCCATGACCACCAGGGTGGATCCCCACCCGCATACCGGGGTCACCCTGTTTCCGGAAACGGTGGATCCCATTCCGGCAGTAGCCATCAGTACCGCTGATGCCGATTGGCTCAGTGCCCAATTGAAATCCGGACAGAACCGGGAGATATTCCTGTACACGGACTGCCGCCACCACGGCCGCGTGCCGAGCCACAATGTCATCGGCGAAATCCGGGGAAGTGATTTTCCCGATGAAGTGATTTTGGTCGGGGGCCATCTCGACAGTTGGGACGTAGGCGGAGGTGCCCATGATGACGGCGCCGGTTGTGTCCAGGCCATGGATGTCCTCCACCTGCTCAAGACCGTGGGTTATCGACCGCGCAGGACCATCCGCTGCGTGTTGTTCATGAATGAGGAAAACGGGTTGGGTGGGGGATTGGCGTATGCCGATTCTGCCCGCACTTCGGGAGCATTCCATCTGGCCGCCATTGAATCCGATGCCGGCGGGTTTTCCCCCCGGGCGTTTTCCTTTGAAGCGGACCCGGAAGTATTTACCGACTATATGAAAGCCGTCCATCAATGGTTGCCCTTGTTGGAGCCCTATGGCATTCAGTTGCAAACCGGCGGTTCAGGGGCGGACATAAGTCCCCTGAAGTTCCAGAAAGGCCTGCTGGCCGGCCTCCGACCGGATTCCCAACGCTATTTCGACTATCACCATACCGCCATTGACCGGATCGACGCGGTTCACCCCCGCGAACTGGCCTTGGGGGCTGCCGCCCTGACATCCCTGGTGGTGCTTATTGACAAATACGGCCTGCGAGCGGAGCCGACATCTTCCGGCAGCCGTTAAGCGATCTGTCCACACCCATGATTCCATTCCCCATGTCCTGTTGTACGTTTCGTCGTTATTTGGCCTTTGTCCTGCTTGGGATGGCCGGTTGTTCCCTGTCGGCCCAGGAACCATTTCCCCCTCCCCTGCCGGTGGATACGGCCGGTATGGAGGAGAATCAACCCGCAGACCCGGCCACGGACGACGACGATCCTTTTTATTGGGCCGGAGATGGTACGGCCATCAGCGGGGTGTACGAGGTGGTCATCGGCGTGCGCGATCTGGATCAGGCATTGCGGTATTTTGGAGACCTCGGATTCCGTTTGGTCCAAACGGGTTATCTGTCGCCTCTGGCGGCGCAGGCTTTGTACGGCCATCCCTCCGGTGTGAGAGCTTACCGGCTGCAAAACGGAAATATCGACAGTCACGGCATGATCCGGTTGTTGCACTGGGAAAAACCCCTGGGGGATGGCGTCGGTTATGGCAGGCCTGGTACCATCGGTTCCAGGGTCATGGCCATGCTGACTACGGATATTTACCGGCTTCATGACATTTACCACGATGCCCGGATGGCGGGAGAACCCTGGCTGGTCAGTGAACCGGTCAGGCAATCCCTGACCGGGGATGACAGCCCGCGGGGATTTTTTGAAAGACCGGTGGGCACCCGTGAGATGTCGGTTTACGGAGCACAATGGAACCACCTCTTTTTTCAACGGTATGGCTATACGGTACCGGGTTACGGGAATGTCCATCTCAATACCCGGCTCAGGACCAGCGAAATCACCCACCACGATTTTTTTGTCCGGGTGGACAGTATGGCCCAACTGGCCTATCTGGAGAAAGTACTCGGCTTGCAGGCGGATGGCGCGCCATCACTGAATGGCGACTGGATGCCGGGTCCCCGGTCCCTGTATTTCCTTCAGCCCGGTGAATCCTATTGGTTTCAGAGCTTCCAATCCCCCAACAATGTGGCTGGCAAACTCCGGTTTTTTGTTCCCGTCCAGCCCCGGGCTGACCGGTCTTCCCTTCAGCGACCGGGACATACGGGGGTGACGGCTCATACCTTCTACACCCCCTACCTGGACCGGATGTGGAATGACGTCGTCCAGGCACAACTCCGTCCCACACCTGTGGCTGCCAATGAATTCGGTGAACGGTGTTTCGTCTTTCGTGGCCCCGAAGGCGCGACATGGCAGATCATTGAAAGACTGAAAGCGCCTTTTAACGAACCCATTTTCTTCTACAATATCCAGATGCTCGATGAATAGCCGTCCTATGCCCGGCCATCAGGATGCTGTATTTTTGACAGCAGGATGTTGACCATGCCCTCCGGCTTACCGCTCTCAAAAAGATCCCTGCGGTACCTTCCCGTTTATCTGGTACCGGGAGTGGTCTTTTTCTCCCTGACCGCCACCGGGGTGTGGACATTTACAGCGGTTGTCGTTTTATTCGGGATCATCCCTCTCGCGGAGTGCTTGACCCGGGGGAGCACCCGTAATTTGACGGCAGAAGAGGAATTGGAAGTTCTCGGCGATCCTTCTTTCGACCGGATTCTCTACAGTCTGGTGCCGTTACAAGCGGGTTTACTGTTGTTTTTTCTCTACCGCATGAGTGAAGAGGGGTTGCCCTTGACGGATCGGATCGGGATGATCACCGCGATGGGCATGGCATGTGGTGTATTGGGCATCAATGCCGCGCATGAATTGGGTCACCGCTCTTCGGTGTTCGAGCGTACCCTGAGCCGGTTCCTTTTGTTGACGACCCTTTACATGCATTTCCATATCGAGCACAATCGCGGTCATCACAAAAATGTGTCTACCGATCTGGACCCGGCTTCCAGCCGGTACGGGGAATCGGTGTACGCTTTTTTTCTGCGGTCCATATACGGCGGATGGATCTCTGCCTGGCAATTGGAGGCGGAACGGCTGCGGCGGATGCATCGGCCGGTTTGGGGACCCGAAAATGAAATGTTGTGGTATCAGATCATCCAGGCGGGTTTGGTGGGGCTTATTTTCTTTGGTTTAGGAGAAACGGCCGCGCTGTCTTTTTTGGCCGCCGCCCTGGTCGGGGTTTTGCTGTTGGAGACTGTCAATTACATTGAGCATTACGGACTGCGACGGCGAAGGAATGGCCTACGCTACGAGAGAACACTGCCCGCCCATTCATGGAATTCCAACCATCCCCTGGGCAGGGCCGTACTGCTGGAATTGTCGCGGCATTCCGACCATCATTACCAGGCATCCAGGAAATTTCCCGTGCTCCGGCATTTTGACGAAAGTCCCCAAATGCCGACCGGTTATCCCGGTATGATGCTCTTGTCCCTTGTCCCGCCACTTTGGTTTCTGATCATGCACCGGGAGATCAAGCATTACCGGCAAACCCGAGTGGGCGCAGCCCTGGCCTGACACGATCCAGGATCCGTGGCCTTTACGAACCTGTTCATCCTATGGGAAAGTGAATACGGAATATGATTTTGTCATCATCGGCAGCGGTTTCGGAGGATCCGTATCCGCATTGCGCCTGGCTGAAAAAGGATACCGGGTGCTGGTGCTGGAAAAAGGGCGCTGGTTTTCGCATCCCCGGGATTTTCCGACCACCAATTGGAATCTGCCCAAATGGCTTTGGCTTCCCCGGATGGGTTTGCGGGGGTTTTTCCGTATTGGCATTTTCCGCCATGTCACGGTATTGAGTGGGGTTGGCGTCGGCGGAGGATCCCTGGTATATGCCAACACTTTGCCGGAGCCCAAACAGGATTTTTACAGCAGCGGTGAATGGGGGCGCCTCGGCGACTGGGCAACAGAGCTCAGACCATACTATGCCCTTGCCCGCCAAATGCTCGGGGCCACGCCTCATCCCTACATGAGTCACAGTGACCGGGTCATCAAAACGCTGGCCGAGGAGCTGGGCCTCGGCCAAAAATTTGAAAAGCCCGATGTTGCCGTTTATTTCGGCAAGCCGGGTGAAACCGTGTCCGACCCCTATTTGAAAGGTGAGGGCCCGGACAGAACAGGATGTGTGCTTTGCGGGGGATGCATGCTGGGTTGCCGGTATAATGCCAAGAACACCCTCGACAAAAACTACCTTTATCTGGCGCAGAAACGGGGTGTGGAGATCCGGGCGGAAAAGAACGTATTTGATGTACAACCATTGGATCCTTCCGGAGAAACCGGATACCGCATACATTTTAGAAATTCTCTTCGATGGTTTTCCCGCACGGAAACCACAACCGCCCGCCGGGTCATTTTTGCCGGTGGCGTCATGGGCACCCTGCCTTTGTTGTTGCGGCTTAAAAAGTCCTCCCTGTCGCGATTGTCCGACACATTGGGGAAAGGAATCCGAACCAATTCCGAGAGTCTTGTCGGGATAACGTCTTTTGACCGCAAAGCCTCTTTTTCCGAGGGGATCGCCATAGGTTCCATGCTCTCTCTGGACGATCGCAGGCATCTGGAACCGGTCAAATATCCTCCGGGCGCTGGATTTTGGAGGCTTTTCATGGCGCCCATGGTTCAGGGTCGCACTTTCTTTCTCCGCCTGTGGAGGATGTGGGCTGATCTTTTCCTGCACCCGTTGGAAAACCTGCGCACATATCTGGTCAATGACTGGAGCCGCCGTACCCAGATCCTGCTTTACATGGAGAGTATTGACACCACCCTGGAGCTGACCCTTTCCCGGTTTCGTTTTCTGCGATCCCGTCTTTCCGGCGGACCACCACCAACGGCATTCAATCCGATGGCCCAGTTAATCGCCAGACGCGTAGCACGGATCATAGGTGGCAAACCGATGGTGATGGCCAGCGAATCCCTTCTGGGCATTCCGACCACCGCCCATATCCTGGGGGGAGCCTGCATGGGAAAAGACCGGGAATCCGGCGTTATCGATACCCGCCACCGTGTTTTCGGTTATGAGGGCTTGTGGGTCATCGACGGATCGGCCATTTCAGCCAATCCGGGCGTCAATCCCAGTCTGACCATTACGGCCATGGCAGAAAGAGCCATGCATTTCATTCCCGACCGAGAATCAGGTTCTTTCAGGAATGAGGGACCTCCTCGAACCGGGCCGTAAAGTGACGCAGGAAGGGAGGTTCCCAATCGATTCTGAGGCCTTTGACTTTGTCGCGCCGGTTGAGGACACCTCCAAAGGTCTCGATGACATAATCCATGTGGCTCTGGGTGTACACGCGGCGGGGGATGGCCAATCTGACCAGCTCACGGGTAGCCGGCACCAGTTTTCCGTCCTGATCATACCTCCCGAACATGACGGATCCGATTTCACAACAGCGGATCCCGCCAAGGCGATAGAGTTCGCAAACCAGGGCTTGCCCGGGATACAGATGCGGGGGAAGGTGCGGGTACAAAGCCCCGGCATCGATATATACGGCATGACCACCGGCCGGCTGGATCATGGGAATTCCCATGTCAATGAGTTTCTCCTCCAGGTATGCGGTACTGTGTATCCTGTAGTGGAGGTAATCATGGTGGAAAACCTCTTCAAGTCCCTGGGCCATCGCCTCCATATCCCGCCCGGAAAGCCCTCCGTAAGTGGAATAACCTTCCGTGATGATCAGTACCGTACGGCATTGCAGGGCGAGTTCGAGATCTTTGAGAGCCAGGAATCCACCCATATTGACGAGCGCATCCTTTTTGGCGCTCATGATGCATCCGTCGGCCAAACGGAACATCTCTTGGGCAATTTCCCGGCAGGTCATGGCTGACATCCCTGGCTCGCGCTGGTGTATGAACCATGCATTTTCGGCAATACGGCAGGCATCGAGAATGAAACGAACGCCATAACGCCGGCAAATGGCAGCCACTTCCCTGGCGTTGGCCATACTGACGGGCTGCCCGCCTCCGCTGTTGTTGGTGACGGTCAGGATGACGGCGGCGACATTTTCCGGGCCCGATTCCCGGATTCCGGCCTCCAGACGCGTCGTATCCAGGTTGCCCTTGAAGGGATACCATTGGCCGGCATCCCTGCTTTCGGGAGCAGGAAGATCAATGCCCGTGGCACCGGAATATTCGATATTGGCACGCGTGGTGTCGAAAAGGGTGTTGGAAAAGAAAATTTTGCCCTGGCCTCCGATGCGGGTGTACAACAAGTGTTCCGCAGCCCGGCCTTGATGCGTGGGCAATACATACGGACATCCCGTGAGATCTTGAATGACTTTCTCGAGCCGCAGCCAGCTTGTCGCTCCGGCATAACTTTCGTCACCCCGCATGATGGCCGCCCATTGTTCGGCACTCATGGCCGATGTGCCGCTATCCGTGAGGAGGTCGATCAGGACATCTTCCGAATGCAGGAGGAAAGGGTTGAAGTGGGCTTCCTGCAACCGGATTTCACGTTCTTCCGTCGAAGTCATCCTGATGGGTTCGACGACCTTGATCCGGAAGGGTTCTATGACCGTATGGTGCTGCATCAGAGCGTGCCTCTCCGGCGTTGTTCGTCTTCGATGGATTCAAAAAGCGCTTTGAAATTTCCCTTGCCAAAACTGCGGGCGCCTTTGCGCTGGATGATTTCAAAAAACAGCGTCGGCCGGTCCTCCACCGGTTTGGTGAAAATCTGGAGCAGGTAGCCTTCTTCATCGCGATCAACCATGATGCCTAATTCCTTCAACCGGCGAACATCCTCGTCGATGTTCCCGACGCGATCCATAACGGTATCATAATAGGACCCCGGCACGTGAAGGAATTCGACACCCCGCTGTCGCATTTCCGACACGGTGTGAATGATGTCTTTCGTCGCCACAGCAATGTGTTGGCACCCCGGCCCTTCGTAATATTCGATATACTCCTCGATCTGGGACTTTTTCTTTCCTTCCGCCGGCTCGTTGATGGGAAACTTGATCCTTCCGTTGCCATTGGTCATCACCTTGGACATCAAAGCGGAATAGGCCGTGGATATGTCTTTGTCGTCAAAGGAGATCAGATTGGCAAAGCCCATGACTTCGGCATAAAAACAGGCCCATGTGTTCATCTGCCCCCAATCCACATTGCCCACCATATGATCGATGTATTCCAGACCCATCGGTTCGGGTTGGTAATCGGACGACCAGGCTTCGTACCCGGGCAGAAAGGGTCCCCCGTATTGGCTGCGTTCCACAAACACATGGACCGTATCCCCATAAGTGTGGATACCCGAGCGAACGACTTGCCCATATTCATCCCTTTCGACGACCGGGGTGAAGTATGGCCTGGCTCCCCGGCGGGTGGTGGCCTCGTAGGCGGCGGTGGCATCCTCCACCCACAATGCGATTACCTTGACCCCATCCCCGTGCGCACGGATATGGTCATAGATGGGGGAGTCCGACTTCAGCGGGGTGGTCAAAACCAGCCGGATCTTGCCTTGCTGCAATACATAGGAAGCCCGGTCTCTGACGCCGGTTTCCAGGCCGGCATAAGCGAGCGACTGGAAGCCGAAGGCCGTTTTGTAATAATGGGCGGCCTGTTTGGCATTGCCTACATAGAGTTCGATGTAATCGGTCCCGAGCAGAGGCAGGAAATCATCTGCTTCAGGGAAAATTTTTTCAAGCCCGTAGGCGTAGTCTTTGATTCCGGTCAGGGTTTTCATTTCGCTTCATTTTTTGGATACGGGGCCATGCCGGTCCGTGCCGGCAGGTCACCTTTGTTTGCTGGTATTCAGCCAATCGGTTCCAGGGCACCCATCCAGGACTTGAAATAATCCTTCACCTCCAGGGACATGGCGGCTTCGGTGATCTGGACGGGACGGAACGGGTCAATCATTACCGCCAATTCGGCTGTTTCCTTTTTGCCGATACTTCGTTCGATGGCTCCCGGATGCGGCCCGTGCGGGATTCCGGCCGGATGGAGGGTGAGCTGTCCTTTCCCGATGTTGTTCCTGCTCATGAAATCACCATCCACGTAATAGAGAATCTCGTCGCTATCAATATTGCTGTGATGGTACGGGGCGGGAATGGCCTCGGGATGATAGTCGTACAGGCGGGGTACAAACGAGCAGATGACAAACTGATCGGCTTCAAAATGCTGATGGATGGGTGGGGGCATATGGATTCTGCCGGTAAGCGGTTCAAAATCGAAAATGGAAACGGCATAAGGATAATGGCAGCCATCCCAGCCCACTACATCGAAAGGGTGAGTGCCGTAGGTATAAGGATAAATCTTGTGCTGCTTCTTGATCATGACCCGGAAGTCTCCGGTTTCGTCATGCGTTTCCAGTTGTCCCGGCAAGCGGAGATCGCGCTCGCAAAAAGGGGCGTGTTCAAGAAACTGACCGGACTGATTGCGGTAGCGACCAGGGAAACGGACAGGACTGTAGGATTCAATGTACAGGATCCGGTTGTCGTTACCGTTCCATTCCAATTGGTAAATGGTGCCTCTCGGGATGACCAGGTAATCGCCATACGTGTAGGGAATGGAGCCGTACATGGTGTGCAAAGTGCCGTCTCCCTTGTGGATGAATAGGATTTCGTCGGCATCGGCGTTTTTGAAAAAGTAATCCGACATGGAGGCAACAGGGGCGGCCAGTCCGACGAGCAGGTCGGCATTGACGAAAAGCGGAGTGCGGCTGCGGATGTAATCCCTTTCAGCGGGCAGTTCGAATCCGCGAAAACTGAGGGCTTGGAGATTTTCCGGAATGGCAATGCGGGGTGCTATTGACCAGGGGATCTCCTTTTCCTTGACAATGGTGGGGGGATGCAGATGATACACGAGGGCGGAAACGCCCGAAAAACCCTGTGTGCCTACAAGTTCTTCGTGATAGAGTTGACCATCAGGCTGTCTGAACTGGATATGGCGTTTGCGGGGAATGATCCCCATGCGCTGATAAATGGGCATGATATCCGGAGTGAATTCGACCGATAAAATTCGGCATGACGACTCCGGTTCCCGACTGACGCGGGTCAATACCTCCGATGATCCTGATCAGCCAACAGGAAGGGAAGAATGCAGGAAATGCGGAAGGAGCGACCTTTCAGCCTCAGGTGCACAGCCCGGTACAAGCCGTGTGGAGGCAGGGCCGCTCCTTCCTGATCGGTCAGGGTCACTTTCCTCTGCCCAGCATCCAGGCAGCAACAGCTCCTACCACTGCGGACATGGCACCGTAAGCCAGAACATCGACAAGGGTTCCGGTCAGGTTGATGATGTGGGTGGTGGCATAGATCATGAAATCAATGGATGCACCGACAAGCAGACCTATTACGGCACCGGCCTTCGCTCCTGTGACCGGCAAGGTGATATTGGTCCAGTGTCCGAAGATGTAGGCGAAAAGCAATCCGTAAAGAAGACTGCCAAGGATCAGGGCCCACCAGATCATTTCGTCATCCCCGCGGTAAACGCCGGTAGCGCTACCTGCCTGGCCTTCCATAAAACCCGACAGCAGCATGCCGTAAACGATCCACCCCAGGAAGAAATACACCACGCCGGACACGATGCCGGCAATCAGAATTTTTGAAGTGCTCATAGTGTGATGATGGTTTGGTTGCTAGGGAAACTGAAGCGAATGTAATGAGATCTGAGGAATATTTGTCATATAGTGAAATAAATATTCGTGCAGCCTGTGACCGTTGGAAGAACGGATGGATCAAGGGGGCATTACAGGAAAAGCGGACAACGCCGGCAGGGTCTCCCCTTCAGGTATTTGCGGCAGCATTTCTTCTTCCGGTGTGATGGCACCGGGCGTTTAGTATTTGCCGGCCGGGTGGAGCGCCATTTTTCGGCAGCCAAAGCAAGGGCAAGCATCATGGGACAAAGGTAGTGGCCTTCAGACGGCCATGCCTCCCTTTCATTGCGGGTTAAACACCCGAATACTCAGGTATCTTGTACCCTTCCAAAACCCCCGGCCTTCATCCGGGTTATATTTCCGACCTACTTCCTCCGTATGAGATCACTCCTTTTGTCCTGCCTTGTGCTTACCGCTCCGATGGTCTTGCCGTCTCAGGTATCCCACACCATGGAACACGATGGATGGGTCCGTTCGTGGATCGTTTACGCGCCGCCCGGAAATCCTCCTGCAGAGGGATTCCCGGTTATTGTTGCCCTGCACGGATTCACCCAGACGGCCCAGGTGATGATGATGGGCAGTGGCCTGAACGCCCTGGCCAACGAGGAAGGATTTCTGGTCGTTTACCCCCAGGGCGTCAATAATGCCTGGAATACCCAAACCGGACTTCCCGGGGGTTCCGCAGCCGATGACACGGGGTTCATAGGGCGACTTTTGGATACCCTTCCCACCCTGTACCCGACAGATACGACGAGGACCTATGCCTGCGGTTTCTCCAATGGGGGGTATATGACTTACGAATTGGCGTGCCGTCTGGGATCGCGGTTTGCCGCCGTGGGATCTGTGGCGGGTACAATGACCATCAACAGTTTTGATGCCTGTCAGCCATCAGTCCCGATTCCCCTGATGCATATCCATGGCACCGCCGACTTTGTGGTCAATATCAATGGCGGTTTCGGCAGCAAGTCTGCGGGGGAGGTCCTGGCGTTCTGGCAGGACCACAACGGGTTGCCTACGCAGGCCTTTACCCAGATGCTCCCTGACCTGGTCCAGGAAGGTTCCACCGTTGAATTGAACATCTGGGGCCCGGGACCCGACAGTGTGGAAATCCGGTTTCTCCGGATTATCGGGGGAGGCCATACATGGCCGGGTTATACCGGGGCTTTCGGGATCGGGAATGTCAACCAGGACATTCGGGCAGAGGAGATGCTCTGGCAATTTTTCCGGCGTTTCCGGCGGCCTCAGTCTCCGGTCTCCTTGTCCGGGAGGGACATGACGGAGAATCCGCTGTTTTATCCCAACCCGGCCACGGATCACATCTTCTTTCCTCCGCCTGCCCCCTATCGGGTCAGGTTGGTCAACGCCCTTGCCGAGACGATTCTGGAGAGTAACGGAGAGCGCATCATGGCAGTGGGCCACCTCCCTTCCGGGTTGTATTTTCTTTGCTTTTCCGGTCCGGATGGCGGGGGGAAGGACACCTGGCAGCCTGTCATTCTCCACCGCAGGTAAGCGCGGGATTATCCTATCGGATGACTTTTGTCAACATCTGCCTTTTTGGAAATCCATAGTTTTGTGCACCGGTTTCGTGAAGACGTGGCCGGTCATTACCCATAAAATTCTTCGACATGCTGATTGACCAGATATCCCGCCTGGCCGCCGAAAAAGGCGCACCGTGCATCACCATTTCCCTCAATACACACCGCACCCACCCCGACAATCTACAGGACGCCATCACCTTGAAAAACCTGGTCAAGGAAGCCGAAAGCCGGGTGTTGGCCAGCTATGACAAGCGAGCGGTCCAGCCCTTGCTCCAAAGGCTTCAATCCGTTCCCGACAAAGTGGATGCCAATCGCAATCTGGATAGTCTTCACCTCTTTTTGTCCAACGACACCGAAGAGGTAGTGCGATCGCCATTCCGAACCACAGACGCCAGGATCCAGATTCATGAACACTTTGCCGTCAGACCCCTTATCAAAGCTTACACCCGTACCCAGAGCTACCTGATCATGGTGTTGGGACAGGCCGGTGTGCAACTTTACGAGGCCGAGAATGATGCCATCCAGACCGAGATCCGCAACGGGGATTTCCCCTTTGGGGAGAATACCAATGTGATCACCGACCGCGAGAAAAGGAGCGATGCCAAGAAGCTCGACGAGATGGTTAGGGAGTATTTCAACGTCGTAGACAAAGCCCTTGTCAAAGTGGTCAACGAGACAGGACTTCCCTGTGTCGTGGTATCCACCCAGGACAACTGGGATCGCCTGCAACAGGTAGCCGACCGGCCTGCCGTTTACCAGGGCCATGTCGCCATTGATTACAACCACATGGCCCCGCACCAGATCGCCGAAGACACCTATTCCTTCATGCGCCTGCAAATGAGTCAGCAAAGAGCACGGCTCATTGAAGAAGTCCGGTACGCTGTAGGCCAGAGTAAGGTGATCACAGATCTGAACGAGATTTATCGGGCTGCTTTGGAAGGCAGGGGTGATCTGTTGCTGGTGCACGAGGATTATGCCCAACCTGTCCTCATGCAGGGAGAGACGGAGTTCACCCCGGTGGACGATCCCCAGCAGAACGGCGTGGTGGACGATATCGTCAGCGACATCGCCTGGAATGTGTTGCTCCGCAAGGGGAGGGTGGTCTTTACACGGCAGGAAGGGTTGCAGGATTTCGGACGCATTGCCCTGAAGGTGCGTTATTGATCCCGCACAACATTCCATGCCTTTTGCTTTCCCGGGGCAGGATAGTTGTATTCGGGCAGACGGCCATCGGGCATGATTGGGTGCATTTGCCTTGTGGAAGGCATAGTCGATGCCGGGGTATAAGCATTGCGTCATTCCCACGGAAAGTCCCGGTAGGGAGGGCATGATCTATCTTCGCCCTCATGCCAGTCCTTTGCCGATGACCACTTTTTCCGACATGAACCTGTCGAAGCCTCTGCTCCAGGCGTTGGAGGCTTTGGGTTTGTCCCATCCAACCCCTATCCAGGGAGAGGTTTTTCCGGTGGCCATGTCTGGCCGGGATGTGGCTGGCATCGCCCGAACGGGCACGGGAAAGACCTTGGCGTATTTGCTGCCATGCCTCCGCCAATGGACCTTCCAACGCGACGGGAATCCGCAGATATTGATCCTGGTCCCAACCCGAGAGCTCGTCGAACAGGTTGCTGCCGTCGCCAGATCCCTGACTGCCTTCATGTCCGTTCGCATCGCCGCCATTTATGGTGGGGTCAGTATGGTGCGTCAAGCCGGCGAGATCTCGGATGGGTGTGATGTGGTCATTGCCACCCCGGGCCGCCTTTTGGATTTTGTCCTCAAAGGGACTCTCAGGCTCAAGGCGATTCGCCGGGTGGTCCTGGACGAAGTGGACGAGATGCTGGCCCTGGGCCTGCACCACCAGGTAGTCCAGATTCTCGAACTTTTGCCACCAAAACGGCAGCACCTGATGTTTTCTGCCACCCTCGACCCGGATGCCGGTCAGCTGATCCGCCAATATTTTCGCGACCCGGTCCGGATCTATGGGGAAGAAGGGCCACCGGCCAAAATTGCCATTCATGGGTGGGCGGTACCCAATTTCCACACCAAGGCCAATATGTTGCTTTACCTGTTGCGTTCGCGACCGGAAATGAGCAAGGTTCTCGTGTTTGTGTCCACCAGAAAACAGGCAGACCTTCTGGCCCATTTGATTTCCCCCCATCTTGAAGAGCCACCGGTCGTGCTCCATGCCTCCAAAGCCCAGCAACAAAGGTTTCAAAGCCTGGCCCGTTTCGAGGAGGGATCGGCAAGATGGATGATCGCAACGGATATCGCCGCCAGAGGGATCGATTTTCAACGGGTGACCCATGTGGTCAGTCTGCAGTTGCCGGAAGAGCCGGAGTCCTTTAGCCACAGGATGGGCCGCACCGGCAGGGCCGGCGCGGAAGGCGAGGCCATCGTGCTGGTATCCGATGGGGAATGGGATGCTCTGGCAGCTCTGGAAGACCTGCTCGGTGAAAAAATTCCTCTGGCGTTGCTCCCCCCTGAAGTGGATATATCCGCACAGCTTTTACCCGAAGAAAAGCCGGTCATTGCGATGAAATCACCTCCGGTTCGCGGTGTGGATCCTGCCGGGGGTGGTGCCTTTCATGCCAAAAAGGCCAAAAACACAAAAGTCAACCAACCCAACGCCTGGAAGAATAAAATGAAGGCCAAATACGGTAAACCCAAAACCAGGGGTCAGAAGAAAAAGTAATTAAGGCCTAACCGGCCGTCCGCCTGTTACCCGAATCTTCAATGCGCAGCCGGAAAGCGCGAATGCCCGTGATCGTGTCAATACGCATCCAGGGTTCAAGCTTCAGGGTGTGTAGGCCCGGTGTCCGGAAGTAGGCCTTTTCCTGAATGGGAATCGTCAATTGGCAGCGGGAGCGGCCGCAGTCCCCGTGCCACAGGCCGGATGGAGACTGGAGATCGAGACTGACGATCTGTTGCGTGGAAGTGCCATCCGGAAACCCCGTGTGAAAACGCACATAACAATTCTGGTATCTGTAATCGCGTTGATGGTCCACGGTGAGCAACAAGCGGTAGATCGCCATCGTGTCGGGAATGTCAAACGACCAGGTCAGGGTGTCGCCGGCCGCCCATCCGCTGGCCGGAAGGGCCTTCTCCTCATCGACCAGGACAGGGTCTCCACAGGAGGTGATGATGACCAACGTCCAAAGCAGGAGAAAGAAACGTTCCATGTAGCAAAGGTAAGCCGGCCTCGCTGACCGGGTGATGATGCCTATCCACCATTCGCTGTATAAGGGAGAATGGCGGATCAGGCCTTGTCTTTCCGGGCGTCAGCGGCATGGCCGGATTCCTTTCTCAAATAGGCCAACCAGTAAACGCCGGCGACGAGGAGGGTGCCTCCCAGCAAATTGCCCGCCGTGACCCAGAGCAGGTTGAGCCATGCGGATTGACCGGAGATGATCCCTGACGGATCCAATGCCATGGCGTACGGGAGGAAAAACCAGTTGGCCACGGAATGTTCGAATCCCATGGCCACAAACGCACTGATGGGAAGGAGAATGGCCAAAATCTTGTCCGTAACGGTCCTGCCACCCATGGCCAGCCAGACTGCCAGGCAGACCAACGCATTGCACAGAATGCCGCGGATCAGCGCGATGAATGCCGGTAAGGCTGTTTTGGTTTCGGCGATGGCGATGGCTGTTTCCCCAACCTGACCACCCATGAGTGCATCCGTGTCAGCGGCTGCGGCAAGAAGGACCGTACCCAGGCATCCGGCGACATTGCCCACATAAACAAGGGTCCAGTGACGGACCACATCGAATGTGCTGATGCTGCCAGTTGCCCAGGCCATAGCCATCAGGTTGTTGCCGGTAAAAAGTTCGGCGCCACCAACGACAACCAGGATAAGTCCCAGACAAAAACCCAATCCACCGGCAAACCGGACAAGGCCGGATATCTCTTCCTGTCCGGAGATCAACACGGTGTAGAACAAGGCACCCAGTGAAATATACGCTCCGGCCAGGACGGACAACAAAAGGATGGTCAGGAATGGGGCTTTGACTTTGGCGACCCCGAGACCGGAAACCCGTGCGGCAATCTCCTCAGGTCGATAGGCGTCGCCGTAAAGAGACGGAGAGGGTTCCATGAATGGTATTTGCCACAAATGTACCATGCCATGGCCGGAAAATCCGGAAGGTGGTCCCTCAACCCGGAGGTAAAGTCGCTGGCGCTGGATAAACCGTATTCATTTCCATCCCTCATACTGCCCGGCAATCGGGTAATCCCGTCCTTGCCCGGGGAAGGAAGGCCTCCAGGCAGGGTCAGGAAAAGTAATCCCGCATCCGCTCGAAAAATGTCCGCTCCCCTTTGCCCGGGGCAGGTTGGAAGTTGGGTTGGGTCCGGATGCGTTCCATGAGCTGGCGTTCTTCGTCTGTCAGCTTTTTGGGCGTCCATACATTGACATGGACGAGCTGGTCGCCACGACCATGGGCCTGGACATGCGGAAGACCTTTGTCCTTGAGGCGGAAAATTTTGCCGCTCTGGGTGCCGGCAGGGATCTTGATCTTGACTTTTCCGTCAATGGTGGGCACTTCTGATGTCGTGCCCAGAGCCGCATCGGCAAAATTGATGTAAAGATCGTAGATGATGTTGTTGCCTTCCCGGTGCAATTCCTCGTGGGCTTCCTCTTCGATGGTGATGAGGAGGTCGCCGGGAGGTCCTCCACGCAATCCGGCATTACCCTTGCCTCGCAGACTGAGCTGCATGCCGTCTTCCACACCGGCGGGAATGTTGATTTCAATGGTTTCCTCGCCAGTGATCCGTCCTTCTCCCTTGCAACTGCCGCAGAAAGCGGAAATTGTTTGACCGGATCCATGGCAGGTGGGGCAAGTGGTCGTCGTCTGCATGGCCCCGAGAAAGGTCTGTTTGACCTGCCGGACATATCCCGAACCCCGGCAGGTGCCGCATGTAGCCACCGATTGGCGGTCCTTGGCTCCACTGCCACCGCAAGTGGCGCAGGATACTTGCTTGCGGACCTTGATTTTTTTGCTGACCCCGTTGGCGATTTCCTCCAGGTTGAGGGAGAGCTTGACCCGCAGGTTGCTTCCCTTTTGCCCCTGTTGGCGCTGACCACGACCTCCGCCGAAAAAGGACTCGAAAGGACTGCCCCCTTCACCAAAAATATCGCCGAACTGGGCAAAGATGTCCTCCATGTTCATGCCACCGCCCTGGAAGCCGCCGCCACCGCCCATTCCTTCCACGCCGGCATGTCCGTAACGGTCATAGCGGGCCCTTTTGTCAGGATCGTTGAGCACCTCGTAGGCTTCGGCCGCCTCCTTGAATTTCTCCTCCGCTTCCTTGTTGCCGGGATTGCGGTCGGGATGGAATTGCATGGCTACCTTGCGGTAGGCCTTTTTGAGGGTGGATTCATCCGCATCGCGGCCTACCCCCAATATTTCATAATAATCGCGTTTGGCCATTCGGTTTCGGTTAGGCGCCCACTACGACTTTGGCGTAGCGGATGATCTTGTCATGCAGACGGTATCCTTTTTCAACAGTGTCCAACACCTTGCCTTTCAGGTCGGGGGCCGGGGCCGGGATCTCGGTGATGGCCTCATGCAATTCGGGATCAAAGGGCTGCCCGTTGGCATCCATTTCCTCCAATCCCTTTTGCCGCAACAGCGCATGCAGTTTCTGGTAAACCAGCAGTAAGCCTTCGATCACAGGATCTTCCGTCTTTTGCTGGTCCTCAGCGATTTTCCGGGCTCTGTCAAAATCGTCCAGCACAGGCAGCAAAGATGACAGGATGTCCTGAGAGGCAGACCTCATCAGGTCAAGGCGTTCGCGAACCGTCCGCTTCTTGTAGTTGTCGAATTCGGCGAATAGCCTGAGATACTTGTCCTTCAACTCCTGGACCTCATCGGCGGAGGCGGCGCTGTCGGCCGGTTGTTCATCGGTGTTTTCAAAGACGTCGGTCGCCGTGCCTTCCGATTCGGGAGCTCCGGGATCGGTCAGTGGGTCCTTCTTTTCGTTCTCTTCCATGACAGGTAGGGCATGTTGGCGGATACTGGAGGGCACAAAACCTTTGCCACCCGGGTCAGGCCGCCATTTTGTCAGTTTTCGGACAGGCGTCGTTCCAGCATCCGGTTGATGTCTTCCACCGGAAGATTCACCCCGATAATGATTCCGTCCGGGTCGATGAGATAGGTGGTGGGGATTTCCCGCACCCCAAAGCGGCGGGTCATCTCCCCGCTGAAATGCTGAAAATCGGCAAAATGCCAGCTCCAGTCGAGACCATCTGCCAGGCGCGCCTTCATCCAGGCTGTCGAGTCCTTCTCCACACCCACAGACAATATCGCCAATCCCCGGTCCTGCCATTCGCGATACAATGCGGCCAGTCGGGGATTTTCCTTTCGGCATGGACCACACCAGCTTCCCCAGAAGTGCAGCAGGGTGTATTGCCCCTCAAGATCCCCCCGGGACAAGGAGGAGCCATCCGCCAGCCGAATCGAAAAGTCGGGTATCCGCTCTCCCTGGATGAATCGCGGCTTCTGCCAGAAATGGCGGGCGGCCAGGAACAAAACCACCGCAGTGACCAGGAGGAGCAGATTTCGTTGATGACGGGACATGAGCGGTGAAGATCGTTCTTTCGCGATGGCGAGGTGGCAAGGGAACATTTTTCCGGGAAGAAAAGATCAATTTCCGCACTTCTCTGGTCGTAAAAGGCATATCTTTGCACCGATTTTTGAAAAACCCCCCTATTCGGGACTTCCAATACCCCTGTATGGCCAACGTAGGAACCATCAAACAGATCATCGGACCGGTTGTGGACGTGATGTTTACCGGTGAAGGCGCCAAGCTGCCTGAAATTTTCAATGCCTTGATTGTCAAACGGGAATCCGGCGAGGAACTGGTCCTGGAGTGCCAGCAACATCTCGGCGAGGACAGTGTACGGGCCGTAGCCATGGATGCCACGGACGGATTGACCCGGGGTATGTCCGTGACGGACACCGGTGCACCGATCATGATGCCTACGGGCGCTGCCATCCGGGGCCGCCTTTTCAATGTCGTTGGAGACCCGATTGACGGTCTGCCTCCTGTGGACAAGTCGGTCAATGCTTATCCGATCCACCGCAAACCTCCGGCCTATGAACAACTCTCCACGGAGACGGAAGTATTGTACACCGGGATCAAAGTCATCGATCTGATCGAGCCCTACCAGAAAGGGGGAAAGATCGGTCTCTTCGGCGGCGCCGGTGTCGGCAAGACGGTCTTGATCCAGGAGCTGATCAACAACATTGCCAAGGGATATGAAGGAATCTCTGTATTCGCCGGTGTGGGCGAACGGACGCGGGAAGGAAACGACCTGCTCCGCGAGATGCTCGAAGCGGGCATCATCAACTACGGAGAGGCGTTCATGCACAGTATGGAAGAAGGCGGATGGGACCTCAGCAAGGTGAGTGCCGCCGACCTGGAGCAGTCCAAAGCCACCTTTGTCTTCGGACAAATGAATGAACCCCCCGGCGCCCGTGCACGGGTGGCCCTGTCGGGACTGACCACCGCAGAATACTATCGCGACGGTGACCTCAGCGATCCGCAGGGAGGCCGCGACATTCTTTTCTTTATCGACAACATCTTCCGCTTCACCCAGGCGGGATCTGAAGTTTCCGCCCTCTTGGGCCGGATGCCTTCCGCCGTAGGTTACCAGCCCACCCTGGCCACCGAAATGGGTCTGATGCAGGAGCGCATCACCTCCACCAAGCGCGGATCCATCACCTCCGTGCAGGCGGTCTATGTACCGGCGGATGACCTGACCGACCCCGCCCCGGCCACAACGTTTGCCCACCTCGATGCCACCACGGTATTGAGCCGGAAAATTGCCTCCCTCGGTATTTATCCGGCCGTGGATCCGCTCGACTCGACCTCGCGGATCATGGACCCCAACATCATCGGCCACGAACATTACAATACCGCCCAGCGGGTGCGGAATATCCTCCAGCGCTACAACGAGCTGCAGGACATCATCGCCATCCTGGGTATGGAAGAGCTCTCCGAAGAAGACAAGCAGGTGGTGCATCGCGCCCGCCGGGTACAGCGATTCCTCTCCCAGCCCTTCCATGTCGCCGAGGCCTTTACCGGTCTGAAAGGGGTGCTGGTCCCGATCGAAGAAACCATCCGCGGGTTCAACATGATCATGGACGGAGAGGTCGATGAATATCCGGAAGCGGCTTTCAACCTGGTCGGAACGATCGACGAGGCCATCGAGAAAGGGAAGAAACTACTGGCAGAAGCCAAAGGCTGATGATGAATATCCAGGTCCTGACCCCCAAGGGAAAAGTGTTTGAAGGTACGGCTACGGCCGTACAGGTACCCGGCAGTGCCGGCCTCTTCGAGGTGTTGGAAAACCACGCCCCCATTGTCTCCAGCCTGGAAGCGGGCAAAGTCCGCATTACCCTCAGTGATGGCACCCGCAAGGAAATGGCCATTCAGGGGGGATTTGTCGAGGTGTTGCGCAATGAAGTAGCCCTGCTCGTCACCTTGGCCGAGGCCTGATCCGAAGCTTGGACCAGGAGGCCGGACCTGGTCCGCTCGATACGCCGTTTGCCCTCTTTGACGGCTTTACCCCGGTTTTATCGCCCCACAAAGACAGGCTTCCGTTTTTCCAGAAATGCGCGGACGCCCTCCTCGTAGTCATGGGTTCTTCCGGCCATGGTCTGCAGCCGGTCTTCCATTTCGAGCTGGCTGTCCAGATCGTGATAGAGGGCCCGGTTGAGCGCCTGCTTGGTATAGGCCAGTCCACGGGTGGGCATGGTGGCCAATTGACGGGCCAGTTGGGCAACGCTTTCCTTGAATTGATCATCCGGAAAGACCTGGTAGATCATCCCCAGACGTTCGGCTTCACCGGCGCTGACTTTCTCGCCGGTCATCATCAGAGCGGATGCCTTCTGGAATCCGATCAGTCGGGGCAGGAAAAAGGTACCGCCACTGTCGGGGATCAGCCCGATCTTGCTGAAGGCCTGAATGAAGGAAGCCGATGAGGCGGCCACCACGATATCGCAAGCCAGGGCGATATTGGCACCGGCACCGGCAGCCACGCCATTGACGGCGGCCACCACCGGTTTTTCCAACGCCCTGATTCGGCGGACAATGGGATTGTAGTGCTCCTGCAGGATGGTGGGCAAAGAAGGGCCGTCAGGCTCCGTCACCTCTTGCAGGTCCTGCCCGGCACTAAACGCCTTGCCTTCACCGGTCAGCACCACACAGCGCACTTCGGGATTTTCATTGCAGGCATCGAGTTCCCGCTGCAGCTCCAGGGCCATACTGCGGTTGAAACTGTTGAACACCGAAGGCCGGTTGAGGGTGAGATACGCGACACGGTCCTCCAGGTGGAACATGAGAGTGGACATGGCCAAAGTTTTAGCCTCCCAAGATACAACCGGCGAGCGGTCCCCGGGGACTAAAACCCAGTGTTCTGGCCGGGAGAAGGGGCAAGGAACGGAGAAAACGCGCCGGAATCCTTAAAGGGATGGCACCCTGCGGGGTCAATGACATTTGAAATAATCAAAAGGCTCCTTGCAGTCCTGGCATTGCCACAGGGCTTTGCAGGCCGTCGATCCGAAGGCGGACAATTCCCGGGTGTTTCTGCTGTGGCAACGGGGACAAGGGGGATGTTGATCCCGGGGCTGAGGAGGTGCGATACCGAAGCGCTCGAGCTTTTCCCGTCCGGCCGGTGTCATCCAGTCTGTTGTCCAGGCAGGATGCAGGATCGTGCGGATGACGGGATCCGGGATGCCGGCCTCGACAAGTACCGCGCGGATTTCCGTTTCGATGAGGCGCATGGCCGGACATCCGCTGTAGGTGGGTGTGATGGTGACGATGACGGAGCTGTCATTTTCCACGCTGACATCGCGGATGATACCGAGATCGAGCACCGTCAAAACCGGGATTTCGGGGTCGCAGACCCTGGAGAGGATCTGCAGGATTTCATCGCGGGAACGGGTGGCCGTCATGGGGAATGGGTCGTTTACCAGACCTGGCCGGGATACGCGCGCTGCATGTATTGCAGTTCGGCCAGCAAATGTCCGAGGTGTTCGGTGTGAATCCCGTTTTTGCCACCCTGCTGGATGACCGGGGTTTGGGGAATCGGCAGTCCGGCTTCGGAAAGGGTGGCATGGATGGCGTGTTGCCATTCGGGTCTGAGGACATCCGGGTCGGGGATGATTTCCGACCGGATCAACGTCTGCTCCCAATCCGAGGGGAGGAGCAGCTCTTCGCGGTATATCCACAGGTCATCCAACGCTTGTGTCATGCGCCGGTGACTCTCCTCCGTTCCGTCTCCCAGGCGGATCACCCATTCACGGCTCCACCGATAGTGGTAGGATACTTCCTTGACGGCTTTGGCCGCGATCTCCCCGAGTCCGGATTCGGGACTGTCACACAAGCGGTGCAGGAATGGCAAATGCCAGGCGTCAAACAGAAACTGGCGCAAGACCGTGTGGGCAAAATCCCCGTTGGGCTGCTCGACCAACAAGACGTTGGAATAGGCCCGTTCGGGTCGGAGGTATGCGATATCGTCCTCCGTCAGGTCGGAGGGGTGCATCTCCGCCGCCAACTGGTAGTACAACCGGGCCTGGCCGATGAGGTCGAGGGCAATATTTGTCATGGTGATGTCCTGTTCCAACACCGGGCCGTGACCGCACCATTCACTGAGCCGGTGACCCAAAATGAGGCCATTGTCACCCATGTGGCGGGCAAAAAGGAACAGGGGGGAATCGGGTGCGGACATCTCGGAGGATTTGAAGGGCGGTATCACATATGACCGACCTCGTCAGGGATATCGTAAAAGGTAGGATGGCGGTACACTTTGCTGCGTGCGGACTCGAACATGGTATCCTGTTCTTCCGGGTCGGAAGCATGGATATGCCGGGACTCCACTACCCAGATGCTCACCCCTTCATTCCGACGGGTGTAGACATCGCGGGCGTTTTCGATGGCCATCTGCCAGTCGGCGGCATGCAGGCTGCCGACATGCTTGTGATCGAGACCGTTGCGGGAGCGGATGAATACCTCCCAGAGGGGCCAATCATTCATGGTGATATGCGGTTTTATGCCACATCGCGGCGGTGGCGTTGTTTTTCGGCATGGGCCATGGCGGCCTCACGAACCCAGGCGCCTTCTTCATGGGCGCGAATCCGGTCTTTGAGCCGTTGGCGGTTGCAGATGCCATTGCCCTTGACGACCTGCCAGAATTCCTCCCAGTCGATTTCGCCAAATTCCCAATGCCCGGTGGATTCGTTCCACTTGAGATCGGGATCGGGGATGGTGAGGCCGAGATAACGGGCCTGGGGAACGGTGGCATCCACAAAGGCCTGGCGGAGCTCGTCATTGGATTTGCGCTTGATCTTCCAGGACATGGACTGCTCGGAGTGGGTGCTCTCGCTATCGTGAGGGCCGAACATCATGAGGGAGGGCCACCACCAGCGGTTGAGACTGTCCTGGGCCATGGCTTTCTGTTCGTCGCTGCCTCGGCAAAGCGTGAGGAGGATCTCGTACCCCTGGCGCTGATGAAAACTCTCCTCCTTGCAGATGCGGATCATGGCGCGGGAGTAAGGGCCATAGGAGGTCCGCTGGAGCATGACCTGGTTCATGATGGCCGCGCCGTCCACCAGCCAGCCGATCGCTCCGATGTCGGCCCAACTGAGGGCGGGGTAGTTGAAAATACTGGAGTATTTAGCCTTCCCGCAAAGGAGTTCATCAATGAGCTCCTCCCTGGATACGCCCAGGGTTTCTGCGGCGGCATACAGGTACAGGCCATGGCCGCCCTCGTCCTGCACTTTGGCCAGCAAGGCGGCTTTGCGGCGGAGCGAAGGGGCACGTGTAATCCAGTTGCCTTCCGGCAACATACCGACCACCTCTGAATGGGCGTGTTGCGAAATCTGGCGGATCAATGTCTTGCGGTACCCATCGGGCATCCAGTCCTTAGGTTCGATCTTGACTTCCGCTTCGATCTTTTCATCAAATCGCTTCTGCAGGTCCACCAGGGTCATGGCCATTCAATTTGCTTCGAATGTACAAAGATAACGAAACTTGAAAAAACGAACAAACGTTCGTAAGGTGTAGGCTTCAGCGACGGACGAAGGGGTTGGTTCTCGCTTCCCGGCCCACGGTGGTCTCATCTCCGTGTCCCGGCCAAACGGTCGTTTCGTCCGGCAGGGTGTAAATCTCGCGGCGTATGCTGGCGAGCAGGGTGTCCCAATCCCCTCCCGGCAGGTCCGTCCGGCCGATACTGCCCTCGAACAATACATCACCTCCGATCAGGAAACCTTCTTCTGCACAATAGAAGCAGAGGTGTCCTGGACTGTGACCCGGTGCCAGGATGCATGTGAGGCGGGTAGTACCGATCCGGATTTCCTGACCTTCGGCCAGTGCCGGACCGGGAGGAGGGACCTCCCTCCGGAGGGGAATGCCGTACATCCCGGCCACCACAGGTGTTGATTGGACAACGGGATGTTCGTCGGGGTGGATTTCAGCCTCAAGTCCCCATGTCTCCCGGACAAATCCGTTGCCCAGGACGTGATCGATATGGCCGTGGGTATTGAGCAACCGGACAGGCCGCCAACCGCCCCGCGCAATCATCTCCCGCAATAGGTTTTCTTCCTCCGTCGAATAGCATCCCGGATCAATGATGGCACATTCGCCCCCCTCATCGACCACCAGGTAGGTATTTTCGGCAAACGGATTAAACGTCAGGCGGACAACTTGAGCCATGGTTCGTCGTTTTGTTGGGGAAACGGTACAAAGAACATAAATTGCCATCTTAATACCACCCGATTCGTGACCCGGCGCTCCAAATTCCTGCTGGTGGTCCTGCTGGCCGCCCTAAGCCCTTTCCTGTCTGCGGGACAAGGCATTCAGACGGAATTCGGCAAAAACCGGGTGCAGTACACACGGGATTTTGACGAATGGGTGTACTATGAAAGCGGGAACTTCATCACGTACTGGTATGGCGAGTCGCGGCTGGTCGGACAGGCGGCCGTGATGATGGCGGAATATGAGCACGACGGCATCCAGCGGCTGCTGGAACACCGGATGAACGACAAGATCGAGATCATCGCCTATACCGATCTGAGCGATCTCAAACAAAGCAATATCGGCCACGAGGAAGCCTTTACGCAGGTGACGGGCCGCACCAAAATCGCCGGCAACAAGATTTTCGTGCATTTCAACGGCGATCACCAGCATTTGCGCCGGCAAATCAGGGAGGGCATTGCGGAAGTTTACCTCGACGCCATGATGGCAGGGGGCAATATCCAGGAGTATGTCCAGAATACCCTGTTGTTTGCCATGCCGGCCTGGTTTCGGGAAGGATTGATCGGCTATGTGGGGGAGGATTGGGATGTGATGGCCGACGACCGGCTGCGACGGATGTTTGCCCGGGAAAAACTGATGAAATTCGAAGATTTCGTCAAGGAGGATCCCGCCCTGGCGGGACATGCTTTCTGGTATTATCTGGCCCAGCAATTCGGCAAGGGCTCCGTCGCCAATATCCTATACATCTCCCGGATCTACCGCGATGTCGAGGAGGGCATGCTGTACGTGCTGGGGACGCCTTATGCGCAATTGGCGGAAGGGTGGTACGCCTATTTCCGCCAGCGGTATGAGGCCGAACGCGCGCTTTTCGATCCGGCACCCGATCAAACCCTGCCATTGCGCAACCGGCACCAGGCGCAGGTCACCCAGATGGCACTGAGTCCGTCCGGCGACCGGTTGGCCTATGTCACCAACCGGCAGGGTCGGGTCAACGTCTGGGTGCAGGATGTCCGCACCGGCAAGCGGAAACGGGTATTCCGCTACGGGTTTCGCAATGCTTTTCAGGAGCCGGATCTTCAGTATCCGCTGATCGACTGGCACCCGTCAGGCCAGTCGCTGGCCCTCCTTTATGAAAAAAGGGACAAGCGATTCCTGCTGGAGAAATCGCTTGACGGAGGAGAGGATTTGATCCAGGAGTTGGCTCCGCTATACCAGCGGGTCTACAGCATGCGGTATTTCGATGCGCAGCGCGTTTTGCTGACCGGTGCCACCGGTGGTCTTTCGGATGTGATGTTGTATCACCTGCCTACACGGCAGACCGAGCGGATCACGCAGGATCCCTGGGATGATCTGGATGCCCGCCCCTTTGTGTTCCGCGGCAAGAAAGGCATTCTTTTTACGTCCAACCGGGAGGACCTTTCGCTGACGCCCCGCAAGTTGGAGGGCATTTTGCCCACCGGCGATCTGGACCTGTATTTTTACAACTACGAGGACAAGGCAGAACGGCTGGTGCGCATTACGCAGACCCCGCATGCCAATGAGCGCCTTCCCGAACGGATGGATGACCGGTGGTTTGCCTGGCTCAGCGATGTGTCGGGGATCTACAACCGGTACATCGGCTACCTGGATTCCGTAATCGTGCGCCACGACCGCCTGTTTCTGACACCGGATGCGGGTATTGTCCGCATTCATGGCGATTCCACTCATCTTCCGGCCCCGGAGGTATTTGATTCCATGTGGCTGGAGCCCATCCATGAGGTGTGGGCTTTCGGCCATGCGCAGAGCAATGCAGGCACCCATATTCTCAATCAGGTCACCGACCGGCCTTCCGGCACTGTCATCGAGTTGCGCATGCAGGAAGACCGATTGGTTTTCACGCGGACAAACCTCGACACCCTGGACGTAAGACGCCCGGAGAAGACGATGTTGGCCACTCCGGCCAACCGCCGCCGGGTGGTGGCCGTCGCCCCTGCCCCTCCCCGGCTGACCCGACCCCACCGCGACACGGTGGTCAATTACTTCCAGACCCGCTTCACCTATCCCCAATTGCCTTCACGCGACTCGGTCATCACGGAAAGCGAAGATCCCGAACTGCGCCTGGAGGAAGCTGCAGGATTCAACCTGCCGGGACGGCCGTTTGCGGCCGACACTTCATCGGCTCCCGTCCTGGAGCGGTTCAACACATCACGCATCATCCCGAGCCGACTGAAATTCCGGCTGGACCACATCACCAACCGATTTGACAATTCGATGCTTTTCGGCGGGTTGGACAATTATACCGGAAGACGCTTTTTGCATCTGGACCGCAGCCAGTCGATTTTTACACCACCACCGACCGGCCTTCTCATCAAGGCTGACGTCAAGGACCTGTTTGAGGATTACGAATTTGAAGGTGGAATGCGGATACCGACCAATTTCAGGGGGTCGGAGTTTTTTCTGGTTTTTTCCGACAAAAAGCGGCGCTGGGACAAGCATTACGCCGTGTACCGGGGTGATTGGTCCAATGTATTCGATCTCAACGCCAATGTCCTCAACGGTCCGCCTCACCTCATTCCTCCCGGACTGGGCGCTCCCGGATCGCCGCTTCAATACAAGGTGCGCATGCAGAGCACCCTTGGTCAGGTGCAATGGCGCTATCCGCTCGACATTTTTCGCAGTGTGCGCCTTCGTGCCACCTTGCGCAATGACCGTTATTTCTGGCATGCCCTGGAGCCGGGCACCCTGGCTTTTCCCGCCGTCAACGAACAGCGGCTGGGTCTGCGTGCCGAATATGTTTTCGACAACACGCTCGAGGTATCCCCCAACATCCTCAACGGGATGCGTTACAACATTTTTACGGAAGTGATGAAGGGATTCGGCATTCAGTTTGATCCGTTCAATTTTGATCTCAACCGGGGATCCACCGGGTTGGCGGGGGTGGATTTCCGGTATTATCTGCCCATCCTGAAGCACAGTGTTTTTGCCGTCCGTTTCAACTCCATTGTGTCTTTCGGCAGAGAACGCATTCTGTTTTATCTCGGTGGCGTGGACAACTGGCTACTTCCCAAATTCAACAATAATATCCCGGTTCCGGATGCTCCGTATGCATTTCAGACGCTGGCGGCCAACCTGCGCGGATTTCGGTACAACATCCGCAACGGAAGTTCTTTTGCCCTGGCCAATGCCGAACTCCGGATACCCGTGGTGCGCCATCTTTTTCCCCGTGTAAAATCGGCTTTTTTCAGCAACCTGCAATTGACGGGATTTGTGGATGCGGGAACGGCATGGGAGGGATTTTCTCCGTATGACGACGAAAATCCGCTCAATATCCTCTACCTCGAAAACCCGCCTGCCGTTTCCATGCGGATCAAATATTTCCGCGATCCGTTGGTAGCCGGTTACGGTGTCGGGGCGCGGAGCGTACTGTTCGGTTATTTTGTCAAAATGGATTACGCCTGGGGCGTGGAGACCCGCCGGGTCCACAAACCGGTCCTGTATCTCTCGATCGGTACGGATTTCTGATCCTGCGGTCCAAAGGTTTACAGGGAGGATGTATTTTCCGAAAAAGGCAACCCAACACATCCTTTTGCCGTAACAGGGCGTTAAAACTTGTACAAACGCAACATTATGGCAACCCTACCCAAGATTTCACCTGTGATCTGGATGATGGCACTGTTCGTTCTGACGGCCTCTTCCTGTGTCTCCAAAAAGAAGTATGCCGCCCTGGAATCCCAGCATCAGCAGGTCCGCGCCCAACTGGAGCGCCAACTGACCGATTGCCAAACGGAAAAGGACGGACTCCGCAAGGAGGTAAGTCTGAAGGACTCCGAGATCAGCGGATTGAAAGCCCAGATGGTCGCCCGTGACGGTCAATTGCAAAGTCTGGAAGAGCAGGTCAACTTTCTCAAGCAGACCAATACCAACCTGTTGGATCGCCTGGCCGATCTGTCGGTGGTCAGCAAAAGCGGCGCCGAGTCGATCCGCAAATCCCTCGAAGCCATCAACGAGCAAAGCCGCTACATCAAAGACCTTTCCGGTCAGATCCAGCGCAAGGACTCCCTCAATCTGGCCTTGGTGATGAGCCTCAAACGCTCCCTAGCGGACATCAACGACGAGGATGTCCAGATCGAAGTCAAGAAAGGGGTCGTTTATGTCTCCTTGTCGGACAAGATGTTGTTCAAATCCGGCAGTGCGGTCATCAATCCCGCCGCCGAGAACGTCCTGGCCAAAGTGGCCCGGGTGTTGAACGACCACAATCAACTTGACATCCTGATCGAGGGGCATACGGACAATGTGCCGATCGCGACCGATTGCGTCAAGGACAACTGGGATCTGAGCGTTCTGCGGGCGACGGCGGTGGCGCGGTCCCTGCAGACCAAATACCAGGTATCGCCTGACCGGATGATCGCCGGCGGAAGTGGCGAGTACAAACCCAAGGCCGATAATGCCACCACGGCGGGCAAAGCACAGAACCGCAGAACGGAAATCATCATCACCCCGAAACTGGACCAGTTTTTCGAGTTGTTGTCTCCGGATGCGCAGAAATAAACCCGTATTCGTATAGGTTAAAACCCAAAAAGCCGGTGCCTGTGCACCGGCTTTTTTCGTGGGTGGAATCCGGCAGGGCGGAATCCCTACTTTTGCCGGGTAAAAGCAGGATCCCATGACCACCTCCCGGGAAGACAACCTCCAGACCCTGACAGGCATGTACGAGGAATACTTCCTCGACTATGCTTCCTATGTCATTCTGGAGCGCGCTGTTCCGGCCATTGAAGACGGGCTGAAGCCCGTGCAGCGCCGCATCCTTCATGCCATGCGGGAGATGGAGGACGGCCGCTACCACAAGGTCGCCAACATCATTGGCCAGACCATGCAATACCACCCTCACGGCGATGCGGCCATCGGGGACGCCCTGGTCAATCTGGGGCAGCGCGACCTTTTGGTGGATCCCCAGGGCAACTGGGGCGATGTGCGGACGGGCGACGGCGCGGCAGCAGCCCGATATATCGAAGCCCGGCTCACCCCCTTTGCCCTGGAGGTGTTGTTCAACCCCCAGACTACGGAATGGCAGCTCTCCTATGACGGACGCAAGCGGGAGCCTGTGACCCTCCCTGCCAAATTTCCTGTGCTCCTGGCCCAGGGGGTGGAAGGGATTGCCGTAGGACTTTCCACCCGTCTGCTGCCGCACAATTTCCTGGAGCTGATCGATGCCTCCATCGATCTGTTGCGCCACAAAAAGGTGGAGCTCTACCCCGATTTTGACACGGGGGGCATGGTGGATGTGACCGAATACCAACAAGGCGAGCGGGGAGGCCGGGTCAAAGTGCGGGCCACGATTGAAATCCCGGACAAGAAAAACCTCGTCATCCGGGAGCTGCCCTATGGCGTCACCACGGGGGCATTGATCGACACCATTGTCAAGGCCAACGACAAGGGCAAGATCAAAATCAAGCGCATCATCGACAACACGGCAGAGCACGTGGAAATCCAATTGGAACTGCAGCCCGGCATTTCGCCCGAAGTGACCGTGGACGCGCTCTATGCCTTCACTTCCTGTGAAGTATCGCTCTCGCCCAATGCCTGTGTCATATTGGACGACAAACCGCATTTTCTCAATGTGGTGGACATCCTCAAGTACAATACGCACCAAACCCGGACACTGTTGGGCCGCGAATTGGAAATCCGGCAGGACGAGCTGGAGGAACAATGGCATTTCGCCAGCCTGGAAAAGATTTTCATCGAAAACCGGATCTACCGCGACATTGAAGAATGCGAGACCTGGGAGGAAGTCCTGACGGCCATTGATACGGGATTGCGCCGATTTGTATTGACCCCGGGCATGAAGGAAAAACCGGGGGACAAAAGGGTGCGACTGTTGCGCGATCTGACGCAGGAAGACCTCGCCCGGCTGACCGAAATTCGGATCAAGAGGATCAGCCGGTACAACAGTTTCAAAGCGGACGAGCAAATTGCGCGCACCGAAGCCGAATTGGAGCAGGTCAAACACGACCTGGCGCATTTGACCGACTACACCATTGCTTGGTTCAAACGGCTGAAGGAAAAATACGGCAAGGGGAAGGAGCGGCGGACACGAATCTGTTCGTTCGAGACCATTGAAGCCCGTGAGGTGGTGGCTGTCAATGCCAAACTGTATGTCAACCGCAAGGACGGTTTTATCGGAACGGGATTGAAAAAAGACGAATTTGTTTGTGATTGTTCGGACATCGACGACATCATCACCTTCCGGAAAAACGGTACTTTTTCGGTCAACCGGATTGGAGAGAAGGTTTTTGTGGGCAAAGACATTCTGCATGTGGGCGTGTGGAGCAAGAAAGACGATCGCACCATTTATCACATGGTGTATTGGGATGGGAAAACGGGGGTGTGTTTTGCCAAGCGATTCAATGTAACGGCCATTACGCGCGACAAGGAATACGATCTGACCAAGGGCAGTCCCAACAGTCGTTGTTTGTATTTTTCGGCGCATCCCAACGGGGAGGCGGAGGTGGTGCAGGTTTCCCTGTCGCCCAACAGCAGGGCCCGGATCAAGGAATTCGAATTCGATTTCGGGGAGATGGCGATCAAGGGAAGGACTTCCCAGGGGAATATCCTGACCAAATACCCGGTCAAGCGGATTGTGCGGAAGGGTGTGGGCAAATCCACGCTGGGCGCCAAGCAGGTGTGGCTGGACCCTGTTTCCGGTCGTTTGAACGCGGAAGAGCGGGGTCAATTTCTGGGGGCATTCGACACGGGCGATCAGATCCTGGCGCTGTACCGGGACGGGTCGTATGCCGTCACCGAATTTGATCTCTCCAACCGTTATGAGGCGGAGGAATTGCTGGAAGTCCGCAAGTTTGACCCCACGGCCATAATGTCGGCGGTGTATTACGACGGGCACAAGGGGTGGACGGTGGTCAAGCGTTTTGTGATCGAGACCACGACGACCGGACAGCGGTTTTCCTATATCACCGATCACAAGGCGAGCAAGCTTTATCTCGTGACGGTGTTTCCGGATCCGGAGGTGGAGTACAAGTATGTGGACGGGAAAAAAGTGCTGCAGCACGAAATTGCCCTGATCAGTGATATCGTGGACATCAAGGGTTGGAAGGCACTGGGCAATTTGCTGGTCAAATTTCCGCTCAGGGAAATCCGTCTGACCACGGAACAGGCGGATCCCCGTGAAGGAGAAAAACCGGCCTCTTCCTATCACCCCGGCGACACGGTGGAATTTGACGTGGATGGGCGGCAGGGAGAATTGTTCGGCGACGGGGAGTGAACCGGGTCGCTGACCGTATAGGGACGGTATTCGCTCCGGCGTGAAACCGGTAGTCTGTCAACAGGCGGACTTGAATGAGCATGTTGGCCGGTCCGGGCAACGGCCGGATCCGGTAGATGGCATGCGCGCAAGTACTTTGGCGTTTTATTTGCCGTTATCCCGGTCGAGCAATGATATTCCTGTCCATGCGATATCCAACCTTCCTTTTCCTGGTGCTGGCGGGCACCTTCTGGGCCTGCGGCCAGGAGAAGCCTGACACAACCCCGGTGATCAACGTGGAGAAACCCGCGGTGGATCCGCAGGTCTTTCCCCCACCCGTGACCGTCCAGAGCGACCGGAGCGGCTGGCGGGAAGCCCAATACGGGTCGAAGCCCCTCATCCTCATGACGGAAAAGAAAATGCCCAACACCGGGGAACGGGTGCCCGAAAATGCCCGGGTGTACATTGAGGAGAATGATACCTGGTCGGCCAACCTGGGCGAGGACTTACAGATGGTGCTCAACATGGTGACCTACAAACCCGATGTCCGACTGGATCTTGCCGCCATCCACCAGTTCGCCCTCGGCCAGTTTCGGGACAATCCGGCGGTGTCCGGCATGCAGTCCAGGGCTGGCGTGATCGAGGTGCCCGGTGCCGGCGGGTCGGCGCGGCTGGACGGCATCCTGTTCCGGGACGGGCTGTATCATTACTTCTGTGTGATCACGGCGGTGCGCGGTCAGACGGTGTGGCAGCTTTCGATGATCTATCCGGAGACCTACGAGGCCGGCCCGGGAGACGTGGAGGCGATTGCCGCCTCCATGCGTATGGTGGAGTGATCCCTGCTGGGTATCTTCGCCGCCATGGCCCTTCGCATCGCCTCCTACAACGTCAACGGTATCCGGTCGGCCCTCAACAAGGGTTTGGCCGAATGGCTGGTCGGCCAGGACTTTGACATCATCGGCCTTCAGGAGACCAAGGCTTCCGCTGATCAGGTGGACACGAGCGCTATCGAAGCCCTGGGATACCAAGCGCATTGGCACAGTGCCGAGAAGAAAGGATACAGCGGTGTGCTGACGCTGTCACGTCCCAGGCCCGACCGGGTCCTGGAAGGAATGGGGATGCCGGAATACGATGCGGAAGGAAGGGTCCTGCGCACGGATTATGGTGAGATCACGGTCCTCAACTGCTATTTTCCCAGCGGGACCACCGGAGAGATCCGGCAGGCAGTCAAAATGCGTTTTCTGGAAGACTTTTATCATTGGGTCATGCGGCTTCGCGAGGAGCGGCCCAATCTGATCGTGATGGGGGATTACAACATTGCCCATACCGAACAGGATATTCACGATCCAAAGGGCAACAAAAATTCCAGCGGATTTCTGCCGGAGGAAAGGGCCTGGATGACCCGGTGGTTTGACAGCGGGTTTGTGGACACTTTTCGTTACAAGCATCCCGACCGCATCGCCTATTCCTGGTGGACCTTTCGGGCCAATGCCCGCACCAACAACAAGGGGTGGCGGATTGACTACCTGGCGGCCAGCCAGCCGCTTCGCCACAGAATCGCGGATGCCGGCATCGAACCGACAGCCATGCATTCCGATCATTGCCCGGTCTGGATGATGTTGTCGTGATCCATGCGAAACCAAGCAGTGCCGGTTTTGCGTTATAAGGTTTCGGGTGTGTGCGCCAGCAAACCATGATTTTGTATGAAGCGAATTCTCCATTTTTTCCTCTTGATGGCCGGAATCGTCCCGGCAAGTGGGTTATGTGCCCAGACTCCGGGTATCCGTTTTTTCGAGGGCACCTGGCAGGAAGCCCTGGAAGAGGCCGACCGAACCGGCAAGTTGATTTTTGTCGATGCCTATGCCACATGGTGCGGCCCGTGCAAGCGGATGGCTAAAGACGTATTTACCCAAAAGGAAGTGGGCGATTATTTCAACCGGTATTTCATCAACCTCAAACTCGATATGGAAAAAGGCGAGGGGCTGGTATTCCGGGAGCAATATCCGGTTGGCGCTTTCCCGACCCTTTTCTTCATTGGCGCGGATGCCACTGTGGTCCACAAGGTGGTGGGCGGACAGACCGTAGAAGGCTTGTTGCGCCTCGGTCAATTTGCCCTCGGCAAGGCGGATGACCCGTCCGAATATGCCAGGAGGTTTGAAGAGGGGGATCGCGATCCCGAGCTGGTGTTGAAATACGTCACGGCCCTCAACAAAACCGGCAAGCCCAGTCTGAAAGTGGTGAATGACTATCTGAAGTCCCGGTCCGACCTTTCTTCCGACATCCATCGGCGCATTGTTTTTGAAGGAGCTACGGAAGCAGACTCCAGGGTGTTTGAGCGGATGCTGGCCGACCGGCCGGCCATGGAGCAGATGTTCGGCAAAGACCAGGTGGAGGCGAGGATTGAGGCGGCCTGCAGCGCGACCTTGATGAAGGCGGTCGAATTCGGGGTAGCGGACCTGCACGTTCTGTCCAAAGCAATCATGGAGAAGGAGGTTCCGTCGCGCGCAGAGGATTTTGCGCTGGACGCCGACCTGCAGTTTTACCGGAGTACGGGGGCGCTGGAGGCGTATTTCAAGGCTTGTGCGCGATATGCCTCCGAGCGGGCCAGGACCGATCCTGCCGGAACAGGTCAACTTGCCCTTTCCCTCATCAGGGAATATCGCGATATCAAGGAGGCGGTCCGGACGGCCCTTGATGTGGCGGATCAGGCCGGCCGTCATGCCGAGACCTACGAGCCGCTGATGGCCCAGGCGCAGGTGTACCAGATGGCCGGCCGCAAAAAAGAAGCTGCCAAAGCGGCCGAGAAAGCCCGCAAGATGGTCTCCGAAGATCCCAACCTGGTGCGTTTCATTGAACATTTTATCGACAACCTCTGATGATCCGATATCTACCCGTTCTTCTGCTGCTCCTCGTCTCTTCACCCCTCATGTTCCTTTCGGCACAGGCCGTTCAATTTCATCATGGCGACTGGGCCTCGGCGCTGGCCCGGGCCGACCAGGAACAGAAACTCATTTTTCTGGATGCCTATACCACCTGGTGTGGCCCATGCAAGCTGATGGACAAGCAGACATTCACGGATTCGGCGGTCGGCGCGTACTTCAATGCGCATTTCATCAACGTCAAGATGAATATGGAGCAGGGTGAGGGCATAGGCCTGGCCCGTCAGTTTTCGGTGCAGGCTTATCCCACGCTGCTTTTCGTGGATGCCTCCGGACATGTCGTCCACAGGGTGGCGGGATTTCACAATGCGGATGCTTTTCTGCAGTTGGGGCAGGCCGCCCGGGATCCCGAGCGCCGGTTGCAGGGATGGGATGCGCGTTATCGCGATGGAGACCGTCAGCCGGATTTTTTATTCGAGTATGCCTATCGGCGGTATTATTCCATGGACGGGACGCATCATCCGGTGGTCATGGACTATCTGGCCACCCAGGAGGATTGGACAACGACCAAAAACACGGAGTTCCTGTTTGAATTTGCGGAGTTTGTGGACGATACCATATTCCGGTATCTGATCAGGCACAGGCAGGCCTTTGAGGACCATTTCGGCAAGATGCCGGTCGTGAGAAAGATTGAGGAGGTCCTGGACATGGCCAATTTTCTCCATGCACCGGACTGGAACGCCACGGGGGCCATGCTGGCCGACATTTATCCGAACGAGACGGGGCAGCGATTGATGGCACTGAAAATGAATTACTATCAGCAGTCGGACGATACGCCCGCCTATGTGCGAACGGCGACGGCTTATTTCCGGGAGTATGCGGCGGATGATGCTGACGCGCTCAACGATGCAGCCTGGACTTTTTACGAGAGGGTGGATGATCCTGTCGCGTTGAAGGAAGCTATCCGGTGGGCGCAGAAAGCCGTCAAGCTGGACGACAATTACCACAACAACGACACCCTGGCGGCTTTGTATGCCAAAACCGGCCAGAAGGCCAAGGCGAAAAAGACGGCCTTGCACGCCATCGAGTTGGCCCGGGCCCAGGGGCTGGACGATTCGCCTACCCGAGAGTTACTGGAACAACTCGGCCCCTGAGGAGGGTCAAGGGGAGGATTCAGCGCTGGCCGGAGCCATCTCTTTTTCACCGGGAAGGAAGAGGCCCATATAGACGCCCCAGGCGGCCAGGATGAGGAATCCAGCGGCGATGATGGGCAGATGCACATGGATGGCATTGAGCCAACCGCCGATGATGGCGGGAAGGAGTTGACCCACGGAAATCATGGATTGGTTGATGCCCAGGATCTCGCCTTGCTGGTCATGTCCGGCCTGGGAAGAGACGACTGCCGTCAGATTGGGGGATGTGATGCCGTGAAAGATGGCGATGAAGGGATTGATCAGGAAGAAGGTGGCCCATTGACCCGGCAGGAGCAATACAAAAAGAAAAAGGCCGAGCAGGGGGAGGCTGAATGTGAGCACCTGCCGGCTGACCACGCGTTTGCTCAGATAGCGAACGATCACGCCCTGGGTGAATACCAGCCAAATGCCCACATATCCGAACAGCAAACCGATCTCTTTCATGCCCGCCCCGATTTTGTGGAGCAGGAGGACGGAAAAAAACTGGGTAAAGAAGGTAAATCCCAGGGCTTGCAGCAAAACGACGGAAAAGATGACGCGCAGGTTGGGAGACCGGAAGGAGGTGAGGATATTGGCGATGCCTTTGCCCAGCCGTATGGCATGGGATCGTTTTTCCTTCAGGGTCTCGGCAAACAAGCCCTGAACGAGGGCCAGATTGACGAGGGTGAGCACGGCGGTAAACCAGAAGGGCGTGGAAGGGGTAAACCAGGAAAGGACCGTAGGATCGGCGAGGATACCGCCGAGGGTAGGGCCAAGGATGAATCCCAGACCAAATGCCATACTGACCAGGCCGAAGTTGCGCGGCTTGGACCGTTCGTCACTCACATCGGCGATGGCGCTGTAAATGATGGCGATATTGCCTCCGGTAAATCCCGGCAACATCCGGCTGAAGAACAGCAAGGCCAGATTTTGGGTCATGATGGCCGTACCGAAGAGGACATAGCCCAACATGGTACCTGCCAGCGAGAGCTGAAGCATGGGCTTTCGCCCGTACCGGTCCGACAGGGCACCAAGAACCGGTGCGCCAAAAAACTGCATTAGCGGATAGCTGGCCAACAGGAGGCCGTAGTACAAGGAGCGCTGTTCATGCGTGGCGCCAGTGGCAAAGGTGATGGCGTCGGGATCAAAGAACAGGGCGGGAAGGACCGGGATGATGATCCCCACGCCCAGCATGTCGATGAACACGGTCAGGAAGATCGGGAGGAAAAGCGATCGGGGGTTCATCATTCGTGCCGGGAGGGGGCTTGCGTATCAGGTCCTTTTACTGCTTGCGTTTGTTCATGTCCCTTTCGATGATCGTGGCGATCTGGTTGACCTTGAGGTTTTTGCCGATGATGGTCCTTTCGGGATTGAGGACGTAGATCTCGGGGGTGTTGTCCACGTAATATTTGGCGTAAATGGCCCGGTTGGTGGGGTCGAACACGTTGGTCCAGGTCATGCCGTATTCCTTGACCTTTCGCTTGTATTCCGGTTCGGTGGTGTTGACCGAAATGCCGAAGACCTCCACCCCTTTGGGTTTCCACTCTTTCATGAATTCGATCAGTTTGGGCGTTTCTTCCCGGCAATGGGAGCATTCGGGATTCCACATGAAGACGATTACATAGGGCGATTTGATCTCGCCGATGCTGCGCATGACGCCGTTGACATCGCGGGCTTGCACATCGGGGGCGGGTTTGCCGATGAGGCTGGCTTCCATTTCGGACGATTGTTTCTGGAGGGCCCGCAAGTCCTCTTCGGATGCCCAGAATGCTTTTTCCTTGGTGAAATAATGCTTGACCATGTGGACCTGAACGGCTTCGGCATCCATCAGGGTGCTCTCGCCGGGTTTGTAAGTCAGGGGTATGACGTTGGCGAAAAACTTGAAGTATTCCGGATGATTGGCCACTTTGGCCAGCAGGCGATCGGCGGAAAAGATGATGGAGTCAGGCATTTGCGGGGTCAGCTCCTTGATGTAGCGCATCAGTTTGTTGTTGACAACCGGTGTGCGCAGCAGACGCGGGTCGCTGAAGTCCACGTTGTCCCAAAGACCTTCGCGGTAGGTGAAGGTCTGAAGAGCGACGTCCACACTTCCGTCGGGATTTTTCGGATAGGTGAGATCGGGATTCTGGCCCGACAGTTTGAATTTGGTAAAGAAAGCCTTCGGGTATTCGCTGGCAAAGCTCAGAATGTGGGCTTTGCGGGCGGCTACAAGGGAGTCGATCTCCTTTTTCATTTGGTCGAATTCCGGCGTTCCGGCTCCCCGGTTTTTTTGGGCGGTAGTCAGGTTCTTGAGCTGCTGGTCGATGGGTTGCTGGAAGCGGAGATTGCTGTAAAAGAGTTCATTCTCTTTTGACCCCTTGATTTCCATGGCCTGGATAAGATTTCCGGCCGTCGTGCTCAAGGTGAAATGCTGGTTGGCATCGAGGATGAGCTGGATATTGGAGAAATCCGGCAGGATGATGTAATAGAAACCGGGCGGATAGGCCGGATCCCGCTGGAAGCGTAGAGTTCCGCCGGCATCCACCAGGGTGGTGTCGATGATGTAATTCTGGTCGCCGGAGATGCCAACCAGTTTGGCAGTTCCGGCACCGAGGCCATTCACCTGCACGGTGATGTTTGCATCCGGTGTGGCCGGCTCAATCGATTGGACACCCAGGGACGGCAGGGAGAAGGGCGCGTCGGTCAATGCTTCCGCCGGTTTTTCGGCGGGGGTATTCTGACAGGAAACCCACCAGAAGGACAAACAGCAAAGGAAGAGCAACAAAATGCGGGACATAGGACAATGGATTGTTTTCAAAGGTACTTAAACGCAAATCCCCGATAGCTGTTGCATGCCATCGTCCTCGCCGGGGACTTCTCCGCGAGACTGGGCAGGATTCGCTACTTTTGGCCCAGGAACCTATTAACAAAAACACCAATGGGTATCATCATCTCCCTGTTGAACCACAAAGGAGGCGTGGGGAAAACCACGTCTGCCATCAATATCGGGGCCGGTCTGACCGAACTGGGGAAAAAGGTTTTACTCGTGGACCTGGATCCACAAGCCAACCTGACCCTTTCGCTCGGCATCCCGCGACAAAAGGCCACCATTTACGAAAACATCAAGGGCGAAGCCGAAGTGTCGCCTTTCACGGTACGTCCGGGTTTGGATGTGGTGACGTCATCCCTGGATCTGTCGGGCGCGGAAATGGAAATGATCAACGAAGCGGGCAGGGAGTACATCCTCAAGGAGCTTTTCGAGCCTGTGTCGGAACAGTATGATTATGTCATTATTGACTGTCCGCCTTCCCTCGGGCTGTTGACGCTGAACGCCCTGACCTGCAGCCGCCAGGTCTTTATCCCTTTGCAGACGGAGTTTCTCGCTTTGCAGGGCCTGGCAAAGATCAAACAGGTCATAGACAAGGTCAAGTTTCGCCTCAACAAAGACATTGAAATCGGGGGGGTTATTCCTACCATGTACGACGGACGCAAGGTGCTCAACCGGGACGTCGTGGATACGATTCTCAAGTATTTCGGAGAAAAGGTGTTCAAGACGTATATCCGGGACAATGTGGCGTTGGCGGAGGCACCCGCCCAGCGAATGGACATTTTCGCCTACAGCCCGAAGAGCGTGGGTGCGGAAGATTATCTCAACTTGTGCCGGGAGATCCTGGACCGAACTTCGACCCTGCGTCCGGTGGCTGAAAATGCCGGATTTGCCCAGTGAGCAGGAAATCCTTTACCGACGGCCTCGAGAGCCTCTTTTCTTCCGCCAGGGAGGAGAGGGCATTGCGCCGTTTGTCGCGTCCCGGCAGGCATCCCGGACCTTCCGGTAAGGAAGAAAGTACGGCCGTGGCTGAGGAGGAACGCGAGGTCCGGACCGGCCGGCGGGGGTCGCACCAAAAAACCTTTGCGTTGGATATCGAGGCTTTTCTGGAGGATGTCCTCCAGGAATCCATTCGCGAGGAATTGGAGAAAGAGGCGTCCCGGCCGAAAAAGCCCGACAAAGAGCTCGTTCAGGAACCTCCGACCGGCGTTGATGCCCTGATCCGCTCGACGCTCGAATCCGGGGAGATGGAGATCCAGACTGGGAAGACCAGACGGGTCACCTTTTTTTTTGATGAACGAAAGGTCGAGCGGCTCAAGGAGATCGCCAAAAGGGAAAACATCTACCTGAGGGAGGTGATCAGCCGGATCGTTGCCGAATATCTTTCCCGCATGGAGCGGGGCGACTGATCCTTTTCGCCATTCCACACGTTAATGCTGGCATGAGATTGTTGCTGCTTGTCCTGACCGGTTGGCTTTTGCCGGCCTCGTTGCTGCGTGCCCAACCGGCTGAGCCGGTTTTGGAAAATGCCTTGATGTGGGAAATCCGCGGGGCTGACGGACCATCTTCCTGGCTCTTCGGAACGATCCATCTTTTGCCGGAGGCCGATTACCGGATGCCGGACACCTTGTTGACGGTGTTGGCCGGTTCGGACATGCTGGTGCTTGAGTTGGACATGAAAGCGGCGATGGATCCTGCCGCCCAAATGGCGCTTTTACCGCGTATGATGATGCCTGAAGGCGTCACGCTGAAGACCTTGCTGAATGAAGAGGACCATACCCTGGTCATGGAGGCCATTGCGGCATCGGGATGGCCGTCCTTTCTGGCCGAAGGTCTCAAACCGCTCTTCCTTTCGGCCTTGATCGAGCCCGGTTTGGGACTGGGAACCGGATTGGCTTCCTTCGATATGGCGCTCTACGAATACGCCGGGGAAAGGGGTATCCGGCATACCGGATTGGAATCCATGGAAGAGCAACTGGCCGCCTTTGATGCAATCCCCCTGGAGGAACAGGCCCGTCTCTTGGTCGCTCAGCTCCGGGATGATAAGGGGGGTGCGTCCGCCTTTGATGGTTTGGTAAAGGCTTACCTCACCGAGGATCTCTCCCTTCTGCAGCAAGCGATGGAAGAACAGGAGTCCGGACAAGCGGCCTTTATGGAAGCCTTGTTGTATCAACGAAACGACAGGTGGATCGAACGGATGGTTGCTCTGATGAAGGAAGGACGCATATTTTTTGCCGTGGGAGCCGGGCACCTGGGTGGAGAAAGGGGTGTCATTCGGCAGCTTCAGCGGGCCGGTTATTCCCTGGTCCCGCATCCGGTTTTTCGATGATCCGGTAGCGAACCGGATCGTGGTGCCCGGCAAAAGGGTACCAGGTGAAGATGTGCTTGTGTATCTTTAAGCGGAAATAACCGGGCGAGGAAGAATATGGTGTGGTTTCGCGGATTGCGCATGCAGGTCAACAGGGGTATGGCCGCTTATCTCCGGCAGCGGATCCGGCATATCAATTATTACCGGCGACATCCGCAGGAAGTACAGGCTAGATGGTGGCAAACCCTGGTGGAAGCCGGCCGCTGGACCCGGTACGGCCGGCAATATGGGATGGACGGGATCCGGCAGTACCGGGATTTTGCCGAACGGGTTCCCATTGTTCATTACGAGGAAATCAAGCCCTACATCGTGCGGAGTATGCTGGGCGAGCGGGATGTGTTGTGGCCAGGTCAAACCAGGTGGTATGCCAAATCGTCGGGTACCACGGGCGACAAATCGAAGTTCATCCCCGTCACCCGGGACAATCTGCGCACCTGCCATATCAAAGGTACCTGGGACACGATGTCCATTTATTATCAACATCATCCCCAGGCGCGACTCTTCGCTTTGAAAAGTCTGTTGATGGGTGGAAGTCTGGACACCTTCCGGGAGAATCCTGCCACCCGTTTCGGGGACATTTCGGCCATCATGATCGAGCATATGCCCTGGATGGGCCGCCCTTTCTTTACGCCGGATTTTCAAACTGCCCTTTTGAAAGAATGGGAAACCAAGATTGAAAGGATGGCGCGGATTACTGCGCGGGAAAAGGACATGGCGATGATAGGAGGTGTGCCTACCTGGACGGTCGTCCTCATCCGCCGGATTCTGGAGCTGACCGGCGCCAGGGACATGTCTGAAATTTGGCCCAACCTTGAAGTGTACATCCACGGTGGGGTGAGTTTTACCCCATACCGGGAGATCTTCCAGACATTTTTTCCCCAAGGCATCCGCTATCAGGAGATCTACAATGCCACCGAAGGGTATTTCGGCATCCAGGAAAACGATCAGCGACCCGACCTGTTGCTCCTTCTTGACAACGGGATTTTTTACGAGTTTCTGCCCATGGAAGAATGGGAAAAACCCGACCCTGTGGCCATTCCGTTGGAGGATGTCCGGGCCGGAGTCCACTATGCACCGGTGATTACGACCAACGCCGGTCTGTGGCGTTATGTGCCCGGCGATACCATCCAGTTTACGGATACCAGGCCTTACCGGTTCCGGATCACGGGCCGGACCAGACAATTCATTAATGCTTTTGGTGAAGAGGTCATGATCGCCAACACGGACGAGGCCCTGGCCCTCACTTGCCGTCAATTTGACGCCGTGGTCGCCGAATACACGGTTGCGCCCTTATATCTGGGAGTGAAGGGCAAAGGGAGTCATGAGTGGCTGATCGAATTTGAAAAATCTCCTGTGGATCTGGATCGATTCGCCCGGGCCCTGGACGGTCATCTGCAAAGGCTCAATTCCGATTACGAAGCCAAGCGGTACCGGGATATCGCTCTGGAAAACCTGCGCATCACGACACTGCCTGCCGGATCCTTCATCGACTGGATGAGACGCAAAGGAAAATTGGGCGGGCAGCATAAGGTACCCCGCCTCTCCAACAATCGCCAATACGTGGATGAACTCCTGGAGATGACGTCCCTCCGATGATCCCGGAACGGCCATCACCTTGTCCAGACATGAATGGCCGGCGGTCATTGGCCGGCTTGAAATATTTACCCGATGTCTTCGCCTTATCTGCCCGTACTGCTCGCCTTCGAATTATCCGGCGACCCTGATCATTCCTATTCCGAGCAGGAGGTAGTGGAAATGCTGAGTCATCGCATTGCCTGGCTGTTGGAACACCGGATGGAATGGCTGTTCAGCCTGCTCTACCGGATGGATATCGACGAACACCAGGTGAGGCGCATTCTCCATCCCGAAAGCGACATACCTGCCGCCGAGGGCCTGGCCAGGCTGGTGTTCAACCGGCAAAAAGCCCGACAAACCACCAAAAAGGATACGCCGGTGGATGAGATTGACCCGGACCTGGCCTGGTAACCTTGCCCCGCCGATCAGGTCGGCTTACAGGTGGTAATTCCGAATGGGGCGTACAGCGGACAAAATCGGACGAAGCTCGTCACGGCAAATACACCAGCCAGGATGAGCAAAACGGTCCCCAAAGTACCGGTTATGACCTGCGTGAACCAGAGGATCAGGATGACGGCGGCGATGGAAAGTCGGATGATTTGATCCGCTGTCCCCATATTCTTTTTCATGATGCACCGATTTTGCCTTTAATATACGGCTTTACCGGTTGGCGTCGGCGGCAGATCGGGATTCCCGGCACGTTTGTTTTCGTTTTTTCCAAGTGGCGAGGAGTCCGGAAGGTATTTTTTCCGGGAGGGTGGAACCGCGAAGAAATTCCAGATAGGCGGCATGGGTACCGATGAAAGCATAATCGAGATAGCATCTGCCGTCGGGGGTTTCGGCTTGAGCAGGTATTCCCGGATAGGCGCGGACCCTGGTTTGCGCGGCATCGTTTCGGATAGTATCCGTCGGCGCCCGGCTGCTCATGATAGGAGTCCTGTGTCCGTCCGGACTGACGAAGTACCATTCGGAAGGCTCCATTTCCACGCCGTAATTGCGGGCGTCCCGGGAAAGGAGAATCCCTGAGACATCGATGTCGTACAACCGCTTTTCTCCTTCCCGACGTGCGCTGTCCCCGCAGGATTCTTTCAGAAACACGTAGACAGGACCGGTATAACCCTCGGGGACCAGCCATACAGCCGGCTCCCTGACCCGGTCGTCCCGCAGCAGGGTGTAGAGCGAGGTGAAGACCACTGCAGGAAGGAGAAGCGCCAGCAGCCGGTAAAAGAGGGGGACGCCACTCCACCAGGCCAGGGCCAGCCCGGCGAAATAAATGACCACTAGGGCCGGCACAATAGGACCTTCCAGGAATAATACGCCGTTGCAGCCGCCAATGGCCAGCAAAAGCCCGGTGACATACAGTAGATTGTAGCGCGCAAGTCGTTCTTTCCAGGTCGTCATTGTTCAGGGCAGCACCCGGGTTTGATACCATTCGAGGAAGGCAGGGACAAGTCCGGATGTGAGTGGCCTTTGGGCATCCAGATAGCTTTTGTAATTGTCGGGGAGGGATTCGACGTCTTTCAGGACGTGGTTCATGGCCGGGAAAGTCACCAGATGGCCATGTCGCGCCGCCTCTTCCAGGCGGCGTGCATCGGTGAGGCCAACCTGGAGATCGGCTTCTCCCTGAATGATCAAAACGGGAATGTCCAGCCTGGCCACTTCGCGGCCGGGATCAACCCGGATCCAGGAAAGCAGGTAGGGCAGAAGGCTTTCGCGGAACAATCCGGCAAGAAATGGGGGAGGTACGACGGGAAGCCCGGCTTTCAACTGACGGAAAAGGGAGTCGGCGGCCTGGGCGACAAATGCGGGCTGCCGGCTGAATTGTTCCAGCATAAGACTGTCCGCGGGTCTTCCGGCTCCGGCCAGGGTGACGAGGCCTCTGACGGCCGGGTGATCCCGTGCGGCAAGCGTGGCAATGAGGGCGCCTTCACTGTGGCCGGCCAGCACGACCCCTTCAAATCGCGGATCCGCTTGCCAATAAGTGATCCAGGCCAGGAGGTCGCTGACAAATGTATCCAGTCGCAGGCGGGATTCGTCGAGTGCCGGAAAGACCGAGGCGCCTGTGCCGCGCTTGTCAAAACGGAAGGAAGGGATTCCAGACAGCGCCATGCTGTCTGCCAGCATCCCGATGGCATTGGAACCCTGTCCTGCCTGATTGCCGTTTCGGTCCGTCGGTCCGCTGCCGGAAATGAAAATTACCAGGGGGCGTTTGGGACCGGCCTCTCCTGGTAGGGACAACTGACCGGCCAGCACCCCTCCGCTGACGGGTATCGTGAATTCCTGGGCGCCTAGTGGACGAAGGGCAACCGGGCCCATCATGACCAGCATGAATCCGCCCATGAATAACAGGCGTATGGCAGATGGCGGAAAGATGGTCGATGGCGTCATGTTCCTCCCTTTTCTGGTGAAAGGTTATATTCGGGCGAATTTCCGCCATAATTTGCAAAACACAGACGCATGCCATCCCGGATACCGGTTGTGACAGGTTGGATCCTGGCAGGGCTGATGCTTGCCGTGCAGGATCTGGCGGGTCAACCGGGTTGCCAGGAAACCCTTCAGGCCGTCCCGGATACGACCATCTGTCATCCGGGTGGTACCGTACAACTCAATGGACTTTTCAGCGGGGATGCCCAAAATATCCTGGAAGTGGAATGGACCCCCGCTGCAGGCCTATCGGATCCCTTTGTACTGGATCCATTGGCCACCGTCAATGCCACAACCACCTATACCCTTCGCGTCAGGCATTTCACGGGCAACAACTTGTTTGCCAACGGTGATTTTGAATCCGGAAATACCGGCTTTACCAGTGATTACAACCACAGCCCGGCCAATCTGGTCCCGGAAGGGGTCTATGCCATCACCGCCAATCCGAGTATCCAGCACCCCGGTTTCGCCCCCTGCGGGGACCACACCAGCGGGGGAGGCAACATGATGGCCGTCAACGGGGCCGGTACACCGGGATTGAATGTCTGGTGTCAAACCGTGTCCGTACTCCCCAACACCACCTATATCTTCAGCGCCTGGGTCACCTCCCTGCATCCTTCGTTTCCGGCCATCCTGCAGTTTTATGCCAACGGTGCCAGTATGGGGGCGGAATTCGAAGCGCCGCCCACCACATGCGACTGGCAACAGTATTACAACCTGTGGTATTCGGGTAATGCGACATCCGCCACCTTCTGCATCGTCAACCAGAACACCATCCTGGGGGGTAATGACTTTGCGATGGATGATATCTATCTCTCCGAAGTCTGCGAGTACGAAGACGAAGTGACGATCACTGTACTGGACCAGATTGTGGAATACCAATCCCATTTCCTGTGTGCCGGTGAATCGGTCGAGGTGGGCGGACAGACCTTCCAGAGTTCCGGTTCCTATACGGTGGTCCTCCCCTCCTTTCAGGGCTGCGACAGCACCATTGTTGTCGATGTCGAGGTCCTCGATGTCGAGGCCTGGATCCTTCCGCCCGAGGCGCTCTCCTGCCAGCAAAACGAGGTGACCCTCGACGGGTCGCTTTCTACCGGATCGTATGGTGTGGCCACTTACCAATGGTCCACCTCCGGCGGCATGATCATTTCCAACCCCCAGATGCCCTCGGTCACCGTGGGGGCGGCGGTCACCTACCAGCTCCTGGTCTCCACCCAGGGGCCCGGCATCACCTGTTGGGATTCCACGGCGGTGACGGTTGTCCTCGACACGGCCACCATCGGGATCTCCGTCCTGCCGCCCGAGGCGCTCTCCTGCCAGGATTCCGTCACCACCCTGACGGCCGTAGCGCCGCTCATGCCGCCCGGTGCGCCGGTGGAATGGATCACGCCCGACGGCCTGATCCTGGCCGGCCTCAACACGCTCACGCCATTGGTGCAGGGCACCGGCACCTATACGGTCATTCTCACCAACCCCCTCAATGGGTGCACCTCCGAGGCCTTTGCCGTCCTGACGGGCGACACCCTGCGGCCTGTTCTCGCTCATGACCCGGTGGGGGCCATCACCTGCCGCGATTCGGCCGTCGTCCTCGTCACGCGGGTCCTCAGTCCCGACTCCGGCACCATAGCCGCCTGGACCACCCCCGACGGTCTCCTCCTCGCCGGCGCCGACTCGCTGGCTCCCCTCGTTGGCCGTACCGGGACCTACACCCTCACTGTCACCGACACCCTGCGCGGCTGCACGGCTTCCCTGGTCCTCACCGTCGGTATCGACACCCTGCACCCGGTCCTTTCCCTGGCAGCGGCCGACACGCTCGGATGCCGGGAGGACAGCCTGTCCGTCCTGCTGGGCATCTGGCCCGACTCCCTGCCCTGGTCCGTGGGGTGGACCACCCCGGATGGCCTCCTTCTCGCCGGCGCCGCCACCCCCAACCCCGTATTCGGCGCTCCGGGCACCTACACCGCCTCCGTGCAAAACCCCCTCAACGGCTGCCGCGACTCGGCTTCCGTCACCGTTATCCGCCACGAGGAACCTCCCCTGGCCCTGGCCGGACCTGACCTCGTCCTCGACTGCCTCGCCGACAGCCTCCAACCCCAGAGCCTGGCTTCCGATCAGGGACCCGGCATCACCTACCGCTGGTGGTTCAACGGCAACCCCGTTGACACCCTGCTCCAGCCCTGGCTGTCCCAACCCGGCAGTTGGGTCCTCCACGTCACCAACAACCAGAACCGCTGTGAGGCCTTTGACACCCTGGCGCTGACCGACATCCGCGCCTGGCCCGATCCCGTCATCGCTCCGCCCCTCCGCCTGACCTGCACCCTGACCGCTGTGGCCCTCGACGCCTCGGCCTCCGACAGCGGCCATCACGTCCTCCAATGGACAGGACCACAGGGAGGCATCGCCTCCGGCGCCTCTTCGCCCTCTCCCCAAATCACCCTTCCCGGCTGGTATGTCCTCACCCTGACCGACACCCTCAATCACTGTGCCGGCA
>JAGFIW010000243.1 GCA_024103195.1 Saprospiraceae bacterium
AGGAGTTTCACGAGGGCATCGTAACCGTAACCCTTCATGGCTCCTGCAGTGGCTGTCATTCCTCCACGGTCACATTGAAGTCGGGGATTGAAGGGATGCTCAAGCGCATGGTACCGGAAGTCAGGGAAGTCGTCTCGGAAATGGGTTGATGCTTTTCACCCCACGCGCCTCTCCTTATGACGGGATGTTTTGCCGTATACCCGGGATTCAGTCCGTGCGGCTGGTCAGAGATGCCACCAATACACGAAAAGACTGATCAGGAGTACACCGGCCAGATTAAGCCATAGACCCGTCCGGACCAGATCGGAGGTTTTGACTTCTCCACTGCCGAAAATGATGGTGTTGGGTGCAGTCGCCACCGGCATCATGAATCCGAGACTGGCAAACAGGGCCGTGGCAAAGAGCATTCCTTTGACGGAAAGATCGCTGCCGTTGGTCAGTGTCAGGACGACCGGCAATACCAATTGGACGCAGGCAATATTGCTGGCAAATTCGCTGATGACGGTAATGACGATTCCGATGGTCAGGAGCAACAGCAGGGGATGCACATCGCGGAGACCTTCCAGCCGGGTGGCTACCAGAGCGCTGAGGCCGGAGGCTTCGAAGCCTGCAGCCAGGGCAAAACCGCTGCCAAACAAGAGGACAATTCCGTAAGGCAGGCGTTCGACATCCTTCCATTCCAGGATACGCCCAAATCCGTTTCGGGCCGGAATCACAAACAGGATCAGACAGGCCAGGATGGCCACCATCCCGTCGTGCACCCTGCCTTCAAGTCCGGACCAGGAAGCCCATCCCCGGATGATTCGATCCCCCAATTGCATGTCGGGACGGGTAAACCAGGCCAGAACCGTCAGGGCAAAAACAGTGATGACCACCTTTTGGTCGCGATGCATTTTACCCAGATCGCGATAGGCTTTCTGAAAATAGGTCCTCGACAATTGGCCCGTCGACTGACGGAGATATCGCCAGCGGATTATGCCGTAGGTGAACAAGGCCAAACTTGCCGTAATGACGCCTGACTGGACAAAGAATGAAGCAAAATTGACGCTGGCATCTCCGGGAAAAGTCCGTTGGTAGAAACTGTAGAAGTACATGTTGGGCGGGGTACCCACCAGGGTGGTCATTCCACCCATGGTCGCGGAATAGGCGAGACCCAAAAGAAGGGCGATGGCAACGGGATGCCTGCCATCAGTGCCCTGGTCATCCCTGATATGACGAATCACCGCCAAAACGGCAGGAATGAGAAGGAGTACGGTAGCGGTATTGGAGACCCACATGGACAACAGGAAAGTGGAAGCCATGATGCCGGCGAGCACTCTGGGCGGGCTTGAACCGGTGCGTTGAAGAATGGCAAAGGCCAGCCGGGTGTGCAGGCCCCATCGCTCCATGGCAAAGGCCAACATGAATCCACCGAGAAACAAAAAGATAATGGGGTCCATGTAGAGGGCGGCCGCCTCAACGGGACCAAGGATGCCTGTGATCGGGAGCAGAAGGAATGGAAGCAGGGAAGTGACCGCCAGATCTACGGCCTCGGTAAACCACCATATCGCTACCCAGGACACAATCCCAGCCATGAGCATGGTTTGGGGATGGGCGGGATCGGGACTCGGCCATTGTGCCAAAAGAAAGAAGGAGAGGGGGCCGAAGAACAGGGCCATTGTACGCCCCCGGTGGAAGTCTGGTATCCTGAACCTGGTCATCGGTCCGAAAAATAGGCAAACCGTATCGGAAGGACCCGAATAGGATATCGGTCATATTCCTGTCAGAAGCCAAAGAGGGGCAAGATCAAAGACAAGAGGGGCCGTAACTTTGTCCTTCAAATGATTGCCTTCATGCTTACCCGTTTGATCACCTTTTCCCTGATGTTGTGGTCCCTGGGTCAGGGATTTTCTCAACCCTCTACTTGGCATATCCAAAAAGATGTGGCATTCCTTGCTTCCGATCTCACTGAAGGCCGGTTTTCGGGAAGTGAAGGCGAGCGACTTTCCGCGCGTTATTTGGCTGAAAGATTGGCAGCTATGGGCATCGCGCCAGGAGGGACCGACGGTTACTTTCAGTCATTTACCCTCCGCCTGCCTGCCCACCCCCACGAGCAAAATCCGTCCGGTGACACACTCACGGCTACTAATGTCATCGGGTGGCTCGATCACGGTGCACCCACCACCGTTGTGATTGGCGCTCACTATGACCACCTCGGCATGGGAGGCCATGGATCCCGTCATACCGGCGAGCCCGACATCCACAACGGGGCTGATGACAATGCCTCCGGTGTGGCGGCTCTGCTTTACCTGGCCGAATCTCTCGCCGCGAAAGGGCCCCGCAACAACAACTACCTCTTCATCGGATTCTCGGGTGAAGAACTGGGGCTTTTCGGATCCAAACATTGGGTCGAGAATCCGACCCGGCCTCTTTCTTCCGTCAATTACATGCTCAACATGGATATGGTGGGGCGACTGGACACAGTATTGGTGGTCAACGGTGCAGGCACATCGCCTCAATGGAAGGAAGCATTGGAGGCCCTTGGCCATCCCGGGTTTTCCATCGTGACGACAGAAAGCGGCATAGGTCCGAGTGACCACACTTCCTTTTATCTCAAAGGGATTCCGAGCGTGCATTTTTTTACCGGGCAGCATGCTGATTATCACAAACCGGAGGATGATGCCCATCGTGTCAATTACGAAGGTATCCGCACCGTGAGCGAAGCCATCCTCACGATCATAGGCCATCTGGACAGCCATGGACGGCTCGCTTTCACCAAAACCAAAGACCAAACGCCGCAAAGGTCCATGGGATTCAAAGTTACATTGGGTGTCATGCCGGATTACACTTTTGCCGGCAAGGGGATGCGGATTGACGGTGTGCTCGATGACCGGCCGGCCCAGAAGGCCGGTCTGCAGCCTGGCGATATTCTCATCGGCATTGGCGAAACCGAAGTGAACAGCATCCAGGACTACATGGCTGGATTGGCGAAATTCGGTAAAGGGGATGCTACCACGGTTCGGGTCCGCAGGGGTAGCGAGGAGATCACCTTGCCCGTCACCTTTTGACAAAGGGGGTAAGGAAGGGAATCTTCGCCGGAGTGCATTAATATTATCTTATTCAAAATCAGTATGTTGTAACTGATTTTGCGGATTTCTGTTTAAATAAAGCTCGGATAATGGGCGGGTTTGACTATTTTTACCCGTTGAACAGCTATGCAACTGGATCAGTTGACCGACCAATTGGACACCCTTGAACTCAAGGCGCGTCATTTGGCCGTAAGGGTCAAGCATTTGCAGGGGCTGAACGAGGAACTCAACGAATTAAACCACCATTTAAAACGAGAATTAGCCAAAGCAAACGAACGCATAAAACACCTCGAATCGGCAACGGGCACACCCACAGCCGGAGCCAGCCATCTCGTGGCCGACGCCCGCGAGATCCGGAAAGAATTACAGCGCTATATAGATGAGTTGGACAAATGCATGGATTGGTTGAAAAAGCAACCTTGACACCTTGATGATCACCGACACGAAGAAGCATATCAACCTGGTCATCGCAGGCCGTTCCTATCCGGTCCAGGTTCTGCCATCCGAGGAGGAGGCCCTTCATCAGGTGGTCGCCGAGGTCAACCGGCGGGTCGAAAGCTTTCAGTCGCGGCATCCGGGGCAGGACAAGCAGGATTTGCTGGCTATGGCCATGCTGACTTTCGCTACTGAATTGCATCAAATCCAAAACTCAGGGGATTGGGCGGTCGTTCAGGACACGCTATCCCAACGTATCGCCCAGGTGGATCAGCTCCTGGGGGCATTGCTGGATTAATCCTGACCAAGGCTTCCGGTGAGGGGAGATGTGCCCTGGCTCTTCGAGGCAGTGGCCATTTTTCATTCATCATAAATCCCGCTCTATGGATTGGATCATTGGATTAATCATAGGCCTTACCGCTGGAGGAGGCACCATATGGGCCTGGCTGTCCGTCATCAATAAAAAACGGATCGCCGAGGTCAACCAGCAAACCGATCTCGCCCTGAAGGAAGCCCGGCTTACCGCCAAGCGCCTGATCGATGAAGCCGAGACCAAGGCGGAAAAAATCGTTGCCAAAGCGGAAGCCACCAACGAAGCCGTCAAGCAAAAGAAGATTCAGGAAGCGAGGGAAAAATACAATCGATTTCGCGCAGAGTTTGAGGAGGAGAAGGCCCAATTCAAAGTCCAGTTCAAGGAAAGGGAAATCGAGGTCCGCAATCTGGAAAAGGACCTTCAGCAACGCGAAAAATCGCTTGAAGAACAACTGGATGACATCAAACAGCGCGAACTCGAACTGCATCAGGTCAGAGAGAACCTGGATATCCAACTCAAGATTGTTGCCAAGAAAAAGGAGGAACTCGAAGCCGCCAGCGAGCAGCACATCAAGGCATTGGAAGGCATTGCCCGTCTGACCGAGCTGGAAGCCCGCAATCAAATCCTGGATGCGGTCAAGGCCAAATCGGAAAATGATGCCATGGCCCTGGTCAAGGACACCATCGCGCAAGCCCAGCAAAACGCCTCCAAGGAGGCCCGCAAGATCATTATCACCACCATTCAGCGGATGGCCTCCGAATTCACCATAGAAAACACCGTCTCTGTCTTCAATCTGGATTCGGACGATATCAAAGGACAGATCATCGGACGGGAAGGCCGCAACATCCGAGCCATAGAAGCAGCCACCGGGGCCGAAATTGTGGTGGACGATACCCCGGAAGCCATCATTATTTCCAGCTTCGATCCCATCCGTCGTGAAGTGGCCCGACTCGCCCTCAAGAAACTCGTCGCCGACGGTCGAATCCACCCCTCCAGGATCGAGGATGTGGTGGCCAAAACCCGCAAACAACTGGAGGAGCAAATCATCGAGATCGGAGAACGCACTGTCATTGACCTCGACATTCACGGCCTTGATCCTTACCTCATCAAAATGGTCGGCCGGATGAGATTCAGGTCCTCTTACGGCCAAAACCTGCTGAAGCACTCCATGGAGGTGGCCCATCTCTGTGCCGCCATGGGTGCCGAACTCGGACTCAACAGCAAGCAGATCAAACTGGCCAAAAGGGCAGGATTACTCCACGATATCGGCAAAGTGCCCGAAGAGGATTCGGAACTCTCCCATGCCATACTCGGCATGCAGATCTGCGAAAAGCATGGCGAAAATGCCATTGTGGTCAACGCTGTCGGCGCTCACCATGACGAGATTGAGATGAACAATATCATTTCACCCATCGTCCAGGCCTGTGACGCGATTTCCGGCGCCAGACCGGGTGCCCGCAGGGAAATCCTGGAAAGCTACCTGAAAAGGATCAACGACCTGGAAGAGTTGGCCATGTCGTATGACGGTGTGGCCAAAGCATACGCCTTGCAGGCAGGCCGCGAACTGCGCGTCATCGTCGAAGCCGAAAAGGTTTCTGATCAGTATGCCGAAGACCTCTCCTTCATGATCTCTCAGAAAATACAAGAGCAGATGCAGTTTCCGGGTCAGATCAAGGTGACGGTAATACGGGAGTTGCGCGCTGTCAATTACGCCCGCTGATTCCGGCCCGCATCGTCATTCCACGGTCAGGTCGAATCGCTTGCGCAATTCGTGCAGAAGAGGGTTGCGCGCCGCGAGGTGCTCGAAGATCTCCCTGGGCGTAGTAGGCAATTGAGGGTCCTCCTCGCGGACAGGTGCCCGGGCGGGATCCACTTCGATGCGCATCCCCAGGCCGGGTGTGAACAGTTGTTCCCGGAGTGCAGGCATCAGCCGGCTGTCCTGCTGGATCATGCCTCTGGCCATTTGGGTTCCCACAATGACCTTGATGCGCTCACCCTCGAGGGACACCTCGGCTTCATGCAGGAATTGTTTCAGCGAGGGGGAATCCACACCGGAGGCATATTCCTGCCAGGCCATCCTGATCCGTTCGTCATCCAGGACAACCTCCTCCCGCTCCTGCTGTCTGAGGATAAAATCCTGTTCGAGACGCTTGAGGCTGCGGAGCCGTCCAACCGAACCGGAAGCCTGAAGTATGACATCTGCAGGTGGTACAACAGACAACGTCTCTTCTTTGACAAGAGGAGAGTCTGGTTCCTGGGACTTCACTTCCGGCAAAGACGTATCGTCCGCCACGGCAAGAACGGGAGTCTCCGGATCGCTCTTTTCTCCAGGAGAATCGGAGCTTTTTGTCAGGAATGAGCCGGCGTCGCTCCCCTGGTCAGAACCGGGCTTTTTTTTTCCTGTATACCCGGCATCTCCACCGGCTGCAAGGCATGATGGATGTGAGACATCCGCAGAAGAGCAAGTTCTGTATGGAGTTTCCTGTTGCGGGCCATGGGAAACTGGACGTCGCACTGATTGGCCAGGTGAAGGGCTGTCAACAAAAAGGAAGGACTCGCCAATTGTGCCTGATCCAGATAGCGTTGCTGCCAACCGGGGCTGGTTTCCAGGAGATGCGTCGTACGCGTATCCTGGACGACCAGAAGATTGCGAAGATGTTCGGCAAGACCATTAATGAAAAGATCCCCTTCAAATCCATTCCGGAATATTTCCTCCAGTTGGATCAGTGCTTCACCGTGATCACCGGCGATCAGGGCATCCGTTATCCGGAAAAAATACTGATAGTCCAACACATTGAGATGGCGGATGACGCTTTCGTAGGTCAGCTTGCCTTCACTGGCGCTCGCCATGCGATCGAAGATGGACAAGGCATCCCGAAGGGCTCCATCCGCTTTTTCGCCGATGATATGAAGGGCGTCTTCCTCCGCTTCCAGATTTTCCTTTTCGCAAATGGCCCGGAGATGATGGGCAGCATCCGCCACACTGATCCGCCGGAAGTCATAAATCTGACACCGGGACAAAATGGTGGGGATGATCTTGTGCTTTTCCGTCGTGGCCAGGATGAAAATGGCATAGGGCGGGGGCTCTTCCAGGGTCTTCAAAAAGGCGTTGAAAGCCTGCTGGGTGAGCATGTGCACTTCATCGATGATGAAGATCTTGTAACGACCCTGTTGAGGCGGGTAGCGCACCTGCTCCACCAAACCCCGGATATGATCCACGGAATTATTGGAAGCAGCGTCCAGCTCCAGGATGTTGAAGGAGGAGCTGGTATTGAAGGATTGACAGGAGGGACATGCATTGCAGGGCTCGACATCCTGACCGGGCTGCTCGCAGTTGATCACCTTGGCCAGAATCCGGGCACACGTTGTTTTGCCGACTCCCCTTGGACCGCAAAACAGAAAGGCATGCGCCAGTTTTTTCTGGCGAATGGCACTTTTCAGGGTGGCGGTCACATGCTCCTGACCCACCACGTCATCAAAACGTGTGGGTCGATACTTTCGGGCAGAGACAAGATACTGGCTCATGAGGAGGGAGGACAAAGGTAGCGATTCCCGCCGGGAATCCACAGGGACCTTCGGCCGTTCTTTGGGCCATTTCTCCCTTATCGCTGCACCAGGAAGCGACCCGTGATCAATCTGTCCGCAAGATTCAAACGGATTGCATACCATCCCGGAACCCAGGATTCTGTCGCCACAATCAATTCCTGTTGGCCTGTGGCCCATTCCGCCTCGTACCGGATGTCGCCGTAGGAGGAAAATATGGTCAACAGCCCCCCGGACATGACCCCTTCCAGGCGGGGGTAGTGGTGTTAAAAGGACCGGTGCGCAGGGTTCAAACCGGTGAATGAAAATATCTGAATCAACCTTTCAAAAATAGACTTTTCGGCTGAAATTTTTTCTTTTTTCCTTCATTTTCAAATAAATCCGGCATCTTTTCGCTTTAAAGGACGTTAAATTCCCACGAGATTCTATCTTTACCTTTCATCCCCGAACAAAACCCCGTTTTTCATTCACCCGCACGGTATGCAGGCTCATAAAGTCATCTTCAAAGGCAGGCTCGACTTCGGATCAACGGATGCTGTCGGTCGTATCATCCGGCAGCTGGAATCCCGGTTTGTCACCCTGTACAAAGAGGACCTTCCCTGGAAGCCGGAGAATCTCGTTCACCCTGATCTATCCCATATGCGCATCCAACCCGTGAGTCTGTCGCTGACCGAACGGACGTGGAAGCACGGTATAGATGTCATGCAGTGGTTGGCCCAGTTTGCTTTTTGCGGAGAAGTTTTGGCGATCCGCCTTTCTCCGGAGCGCACCTATCATCGCATAGCCCCTGACGGCCAGAAAGCGGCCGTTCTTCTGTTTCGGCATGCGCAGGAAAGTGATGCCCCTCATGACCGCATTCGCCTCCTGGATCAGGCCATTGAGAAATACGATCGTCATACCGAAGCGCTCATGAGCCGGGCGGATCTCGCGATGGACCGGGAAGATTTTTCAGCCGCAGCGGCCGACCTCCGGGTTGTAGCCTCCTGTGATCCTGAAAATCCCCGACTCTGGCTTTGCCAGGCACGACACGATTACCGCACCGGTGAATGGGACCAGGCACTTCAATGTACCCATCGGGCCATTTCCCTCAGCATGCCCCTGGAGGAGATCCACTGGGAGGGCCGCCTGATGAAATCCCGCATCCACCGCTCGATGGGAGACATGGCCGAAGCATCCCGTGAATGGACCCTTTTGGAAAACCGGCTTGAGAAAACGCCGGAATTTTTGCCCGGTGTGCTGGAACAGGTACGGACACTGCGCCATCAACTTCTTACCGAACCGGTGCCACCCACGCAGAATACGGATGTTCCGGAGATCCCATCTCGTAGGGAAAAGGTACACGCCTGACACTGAACACGCATACCTAAGCGGCAATTTCAGCGTTCTTTTGCGGAAAGTTCGGACCATGCACCTGTTGTTCAAGCTTATCTTTGGGCTGGCGTTGATCCTTTTGGTCGCCTGCCGGGAGGATTCCCCTTCTTCATCGACGGCTTCCACCAAAGAAGAACCTTCTCCAAAAGCGGTCGCACCGGTCCCCATCCCTCAGTTTGATGCCCGTTCGGCTTACGGTTTCATCGAAAAACAGCTTTCCTTCGGACCCCGCTCACCGGATAGTCCCGGTCATGAGGCGTGTCTGGATTGGATGGAGAGCCAATTCGAATCCAGTGGGGCCCGGGTCATCCGTCAATCCTTCAAGGCCAGGAAACTGGATGGCGGTACGTACGAGGCCACCAATCTCATTGCCAGTTTCAACCCTGATGCTCCCGACCGCATCCTGTTGAGCGCCCACTGGGACACCCGTGCCGTTGCCGATTATGATCCCGACCAAAGCAAAAGGTTACAGCCTATTCCCGGCGCCGATGACGGAGGTAGCGGTGTAGCCGTTTTGTTGGAAATTGCCCGACAACTCCAGGCTCAGCCCATCCCGTTCGGTGTGGACATTGTCCTTTTTGATGCCGAAGACCAGGGCCGGGATGGCGGAGGTGACACTTATTCCTGGTGTCAGGGCGCGCAATACTGGGGCCGACAAACCCATGTGCCCAATTACAAAGCCCGATTCGGCATCCACCTCGACATGGTCGGAGCCCGCCATGCCAGATTTGCCCGCGAAGGGTATTCCCGCCAATATGCCCCTCAGGTGCTCGACAAGGTCTGGAAACTTGCCCAAGGCATGGGCTACGGGATGTATTTTGTCGATGATCCGGAACCTCCCGTGACGGACGACCATCTGTTTGTCAACGAATATGCCCGTATTCCGACCATCAATATCATTCACAAAGCACTGGGGTCTCAAACGGGTTTCGGACCGCATTGGCACACACATGGAGACGATATTACCGTCATTGACCAGCGCACCCTGAAAGGAGTCGGCCAGGTGGTATTGGCCGTGGTGTACAATACGTATATGGGTCGTTTCTGATCGTCAGATGCCATGAAGAAACTGGTCTCCAATATCCTCCTTTTTACTGCCGGACTTACCCTTATGACACTGACGATCGAGGTGTACCGCAAGGGCAAACTCCAGATCGACGAGCCCTGGCTTTTTTCCGGGGCGATTGTTGCTCTGGGGATCATCGGCGGCTATACCATTACCTGGGTTGCAGAGGGTAAAAACCGTTGACAAGGCCTCATAGGGCGCCCTCCAACCACATGGCTGCCACCAGGAAAATGGCGGATGCCCCGACCAGGGCACCAAATACCGGCGCCACAAATCGCAACCACTTACCATAGGATATGTCGGCCATGGCGAGCATGGCCATAAGGGTGACCGAGGTGGGCACGACGAGATTGGTGAAGCCATCACCACAGGTAAAGGCAAAAACGGCCACTGAACGGGGGATACCGAGCAGGTCGGCCAGGGGTGTCATTACCGGCATGGTGGCGGCCGCTTGTCCGGAACCGCTGGGAATGAAAAAATTGAGACAGGACTGAAAGGCAAACATGCCCTCAGCAGCCACTACAGGCGGCCATCCCTGAAGACTTGATGCAGCATAATGAATCAGGGTGTCCAAAATGAGACCGTCTTCCATCACTACCTGGATCCCCTTGGCAAACCCTACGACCATGGCGGCAACGACCATTTCCTCGGAGCCCTTTACAAATGCTTTCGCCGTTTCGGACAAGGAAAGTCGGGCCATGAGGGCGGCGATGATTCCCATCGCAAGAAATCCTGCACTCATCTCTGCCAACCACCAACCCTGGGTCTGCATGGCCCAAATAATGGCGCCAAACAGTAGCGCACACAATAGCACGGTCCACAAATGCCGGGGACGAAGGGAGGTATGAATCTCTTCCAAGCCCCGGATGGTGAAACGGTCTTCTTGGGTGAGGCTGGAGGACGGGGGGCGTCTTACACGGGCCCCATACCACAACAAATACCCGATGGCAATGGCCATGCATACCGCAAAAAAAACAGACCTGAACCCAAGCCCGCTTCCAATGGGGACCTCGGCAATGCCCTGGGCTACCTGAACGGTAAACGGATTGGTAGTGGCTGCCGCAAATCCAACATCTGCGGAGAGGATGATCAGAGCCAATCCAAACATCCTGTCATAGCCCAACTCTCTGGAGACATACAGAAATACCGGAACGAGGGGGATGAATTCCTCTCCCATCCCGAGCGTGGACCCAGCCACCCCGATGCCCACCATCAGGAGGACTGTCAACAACGGACCCGAAGCTGAAAATCGCTGGATCAGGGCATGCAGGACAGCGGTTATGGTCCCGGTCTTCTGCAATATGCCAAACACTCCTCCGATCAGAAAAATGAGAAAAATGATATCCGCCGTCTTTTCCATGCCCCGTGGAATGGCCGAAAGGAATTGCAGCAAACTCACCGGAGATGCTTTTCCTTCTTCCCGGGTGGGAATGAAAATTCCCTCCAGCGAAAAATGTTTGTCCACTTGTGTGTACGATCCCGGAATGACAACCGTGCGGGGAACGGTCCCTACCGTTCGTGATTCCCTCTTGAATTGACCTGAAGGGAGTATGTAACTGAGTACACTGGCAGCCAGAATGATCCCGGTGAGCAACACAAAAACATGGGGCAACCGGATTCCGGAAAAGCGTTTTGATTCCATGGTACAAGGGTCCCTCCCGAGAGGGCAATGGGCCGAAGACCCCAAGATAGGAATATCGGGACACCCTGATCGGCCGCAGCGGATTGCTTTAACTTTGCGCCAAACCGCATTTCTTGAATCCTGCCCCACTCCGCCTATTGTTCCGTGCATATGGCGGTCTCTCTGCCAACATCTGGTTGTTGGCCATGGTCACTTTTATCAACCGCAGTGGCACCATGGTCATTCCCTTCCTGACGGTTTACCTCACGGTCGAAAGGCATTTCACCATGGAGCAGGCCGGATGGATCATGAGTGCCTTTGGAGCAGGCAGCCTGCTCGGGTCATGGCTCGGCGGGTGGCTTACGGATCGCATTGGTTTTTACAATGTGCAACTCTGGACACTGGCAGGAAGCGGTCTGATTTTTCTAGGTCTGGGTCAATTGACCCATTTCTGGCCCTTGTGCATTGGCGTATTCATTCTCAGCACCGTGGCTGATGCTTTCAGACCTGCCAACCTCACCGCCGTCAGCGCTTACAGCAAACCGGAAAATCTGACCCGCTCGCTCAGCCTGGTACGCATGGCCATCAACCTGGGATGGAGCATCGGGCCCGCCATCGGCGGTTTTCTGGCCGCTCATTTGGGATACCAATGGCTTTTCCTCGCAGATGGTGCCACCTGTATCCTTTCCGCACTCGTGTTGAGGATTTTCCTGCCACCCCGACGGTCGCGTCAACGGGAAGGAGATTCACAAGAAACTGAAGAGGAAATCCACCGGCCACCGTACCGCGATCCTGCGTTTCTCCTTTTCATTTTTATGATCGGTCTGGTGGCGCTTTGCTTCATGCAATTCCTCTATACGCTCCCTGTCTATTTCAAAACCGATCTGGGCCTTTCCGAAGACCAAATCGGACTCCTGCTCGCCATGAATGGGCTTATCATAGGGCTTACCGAAGTGACAGTTGTTTATGTACTCGAAAACCGCTTCCCCCGTCTGTTTTTATGTGCTTTGGGTGCCCTGATCATCGGTCTTGCCTACTTCAGCCTCAATCTGCATCCCCATGCTCCGGTCCTGGCCATCGTCTGCATGGGTCTCCTCACGGTGGGAGAGATTTTCAATTTTCCTTTCGCCAACAGTTTTGCGCTCACCCGATCCACGTCCCGGACCAAAGGTCAGTACATGGCCTTCTACACCATGGCATTTGCCGCAGCTTCCATTGTAGCTCCCCCCCTGGGACTCAACCTGGCTGAATCCTTCGGCTTTTCAGTGGTGTGGTATGTCATGGGAGGATTGGGCCTGTTGGCAACAGCAGGCATCCTGTGGGTACAGCGAATTACCGGAGACGGGACCTGATGGCGCCCGGGATTAAATACGCTTCAGAAAAAAATTGAAGGTCGTATCCCGGCTGGAAGTATTCAGGTACATGCCTGTGTGGAATCCCTCAAACGCCAAGGTATAGGCATCCATACCTTCCGGTTCCAGCCGCATTTTACCGGTCTCCCATGTGCCTTTTTGTTGGTAAGGCAGATCCACTTCCCTGCAGTCACAGGCATATGCCACCCATCGCCCTCTTTCTTCCGTAACCACGGGAAACGCACCGGTGGAATCCTGTCCTACTTCCGTAAAAAGGATCAGGTAAGTACTGTCCGGGGAAAAAGTGAAAATGGCATCGGGACAAATCCCCTGCACACAATCGTGGCTGATGTCTATCCCCTTGAAAATACCGCCTATCGGCTCCCATTGGTCGATCAGCCGGGGATTAAAACCGTTGGGACAAAAAGCATCTTCCATACACAGCGATGGAGGATCCTGGTTTTTCTTGCCGGGACACCCCACCCACACCAAAGTGCAGGCCGGAATAAGAATCAAATAAAACAAGGAGGATGAACTTGCGGACATTATTTCATCACATTTTCGTGAGGTAGGTGATGACCTGACATCCTGTTGACGGCATGCCGCCCGAGGAAATCCGCAATCGCTTTTTCGGCCTCCTGCCCGGAAGGTCGCAAGGCCGGGTTGGCAGGAAGTTCCTGCAGGGCCTTCCATGCCGAAGGAATATCCAGGTCGCGCTGATGCTGGAATTGCCAGGGCCCTTTTCCCTGCAGACAGACCGTTAGATACTCCTGCTCAAACTGGCCGGGAGTAGGCACCAAAAGAGCTGGTAGTCCGGAATAAACAAGATCCATAACCGTGCTGTAACCGCTTCGGCTTACCTGCATGCGGGCCTTGCCGGCCAATTTCTGCAACGCATCGGCGGGAAGAAGATCGATGACTTCTATCCCAGGTTGGGCGCGATACCACCCAGGCAAGGGTGTACGTGTCCCGCGAACGATCACATGGTGACCTGGAATGGACGCCAGTTGCGTATGGACCTTTTGCTCGAAAATGCCGCGCTGCGGTTCGGGACCGGACAGTACAGCCAGAATGTCAATGTCTCTTTGACCGCCGGGAGGAACAGGTTCGAATCGGGACAAAGGTCCTATGTACAGGACAGGAGGGGACTTGTACGGCCAGGTGGCCATGCCACCGGTGAGACTGCGGGAACCCTCCCAATCAGGCACCCAAACTTCACGGAAACGCAATATCCATCGACGCATGAACCACTCCCCGATACGGTTGGCCCACTTCCAATGACCGTACAAGCGTAGCTGATGGGTGATCAAAACACTGGGAATATCGGCGGCAACAATTCCGTACCGGTTGTCGCTGATGATGGCATCCGGTTGATGCATCCGACGAAAACGGCGAAGCCACATTCGCTCCAACCAAATGGCCCGCAAAATGGAAAGGGAACTCCGCAACACATTCAGATACACATTCCGGGATGGATAGGAAACCTTGTATCCCGGCAATTCGTGCACCTCCAGATCAGGAAATTCCGAACGGAACAATTCTGCCGCCACCCCGTCCGATGCCAGTGTCACTCTGGCTCCTGCACGCAACAGGGCACGAATCAACGGCACACTGCGTGAGGCATGGCCCATCCCCCAGTTGAGTGCGACGAAAAGAACGTGCATGGGTGGGCTTGGTCAGGGATTGAGCAATCGTTTGACGGTATCGGCAATAACTCTGCCTTCGGCCTGACCGGACAGACGCTGGTTGGCCAGACCAATGACCCGGCCCATGTCTTTGGCCGTTGTAGCCCCGGTCTCCACGAGGATGGACCGAATCACTTTCTCCAGGGCTTCCTCATCCAGTTGGGCTGGAAGGAATTGCTCGAGAATGCGGATTTCTTCTTCCTCTGTCATCGCCAGATCGGGACGATTTTGGGAATGGAAAATGGCCGCAGATTCTTTCCGCTGCTTGACCATCTTCTGGAGCATGCGAACCTCGGCCGCCTCATCCAGGGTTTCTCCGCTCCCGCTTGTTTTGAACAACAGAATGGACGCTTTGATGGCGCGCAATGTGCGCATGGCAGCGGCATCTTTGGCACGCATGGCAGCCTTCAGAGACTCCATGACCTTGTCTTCCAGGCTCATGGCCACGAAGGTAGGTAATTACAGGCAAGGCGCAAGGAACATATGCCTTTCGGAATGGCATAGGCACACATGACCTGCGCGCTTGTTCATTCCCGGCTTCAAGGATGTTTTCCGGGGGTGTCTTTTACAGGCAACCTTTGTCCGGATTCCCGTACCTTACTATAGTCCTGCCTTTTGGATCATGCCATTTACCGTCAACATCCGCATCGTCTTTCAAGCCTTGAAATCCCTGCGTTCTTTGGGTCGCAAACGGGCATCCATCTGTGCCTCCCTTTGCTTCTTTGGATATTTCGCTCACGGCCAGGCCCCTGTGGTTTGGATCAATTTTGTCTCCCACAATGAACCAGGGGACAATCTGCATCAACCCTTTCACTATTATCCGGCCAGAGATAAAGTAATGGAGCTGGCCGACCTGATCCTGTCCAAAAAGGCGGCATGGAACCTTCAGACTTGTGACGGATTTGCGCAGGGGGCGTTCCAGTTGGAAGGGGTGGAAAACAATGTATTTCGTTCCCTGGCTTCATTCCCCTTTCTGGAACATATTGAAATCGATCCGCGCAATAAAAACCTGACCAACATCGCCGATCTATATGGATTGCTGGACACACTGGGGGCAAAGCCAACGCAAACCCTGGGCGGTTTTACTTATTACCCCGTTCCGGACTGGTACCAGTACCAGGATACGATCCAAGGCATCAACCGCCCATGGATCCGGTGGAAATGCCAACTGATGTGGGGAGCAGGTTCCCCAGGCCACCAGAACGATTTTTTTGATTACGGTATCTGGAAGCCGGATTCCACGACGACTTCCTCCTTCATCATCCACAATCCTTCCCGCTCGATCTGGTATACCGGGCACGGATGCCAACCTGTGGGTGGATTGGATTCTTTGGAAGATATTGCCCTTATTCTCCAACCATTGCGGGCATTTGTGGACAGCCTGCAGAACGGGTTGCTTCCCGCGGACAAATTTTACGGTTATTCCATCACCATCAATCAGCGCGAATTCGGACCTCTCTTGTTTGATAAAGTTGCCCGTTTATGCGACACGCTCAATGCCTGGGGTCCGTCGCGTATTCGCTGGGCCACCCTGAATCAGCGGTTGTCTGCCTTTGAAGAATGGCGGATGGAAACCGGACTGGCCTATAGCCAGTGGTCCTGCGGCCAAACGGGGACCACGACCCTGGAGGGTGTGGCACCCTCACCAGGATACACCCTTGTTACAGGGCATTCTGCGGGGATTTATGAAATACGATTCACCGATGCAAGCCAGCATACCGTCCTTCTGGCCGATGTGTTGGGAAGAGAATGTCAAGTCCTTTCCGTATCAGAAAGCGCCCTGATGGATCTTACAACATTCCCTCCCGGGATTTATGTCCTGAAAATTGACCAGCATCCTGCAAGGTGGCTGCATAATCCATGAATGGACCCCACACACAAGGCTTCTTAACTTTTTCTCCGGCCGTGACCGGAAGACCGTCTGGTTATTCCGGATTCGATTAGCTTTGTTATGGCACCGGGACTCCCTGCAGTTTTCGGTAGTCCATGGCCTTATTCAACAGCATTCAAAGACTGCGAATATCTTGTCCTTTTAATCCGGGGAACTAATGCACACGGAAGATATTATCCGGCAACTTTCCGCCAATGGACCCGTCTTTCAGGCCATGCTTTCCCACCTGCCTCAGGCAATGGTGGATTGGAAACCAGCTCCCGGCAAATGGTGCCTTCTGGAAATTGTTTGCCATCTTCTCGATGAGGAAAAAGAAGATTTCAGAACCCGCACACGTCATACCCTGGAGACCCCTGGCAATCCTTTGCCGCCCATCGACCCGGCGGGTTGGGTCACATCACGCTCCTATTTACAGCAGGACTACCACGAAACCCTTGACCGGTTTTTAAAAGAAAGAGCGATTTCGGTGGAATGGCTGCTCACCCTCCACAATCCCGACTGGAGCCGTGCCTATCTCCATCCCAAATTCGGGCCTATGTCGGCTTCGATGTTTTTGCACAACTGGCTGGCCCATGATTATCACCATCTCAGGCAAATCATACGTCTCAAATACGAATACCTGCACCATTCATCCACCGAAGATCTCTCCTATGCCGGTAATTGGTAGCCCTCTATCTCATTGTATGAACAGCGTGTTTTTTCCAATTTCCTGAAACTGATGCCCTGTTCATTCAGCACTTACGCCCTATGCCTGATTTTAGAAAAACACTGTCCAACGCCCTCCAAATTTTTGTGGCTCTGGTTTATCTGCAAACGCTTTATTTCAAATTTTCTGCCCATCCAGATTCCGTGTACATTTTTTCAACCTTGGGTATCGAACCGGCAGGCAGAATCCTTGTCGGCATACTGGAAGGCATAACAGCTGCACTTATTCTGATACCCAAAACCCGTTTGCCTGGTGCCATTCTCAGTATCGGCGTCATTTCAGGAGCCATCCTGGCCCACCTGGGACCGCTCGGGATCGAAGTAAACGAAGATGACGGTTCCCTTTTCCTTCTGGCTGTTCTGGTGTTTATTGCCTCTCTGGCTATCGTTTTCCTCAGGTTGGAAGAAACCAGATTACTTGTTCAACGGGTAAGCGCAATCTTTCGATCCGCTCGTTGACATAATCCGCATAATGGGTCCGAACGTTATCCCATGACTTTTATTCGAAAAAAAGGAATGACCCATTTATTTCCTAAAATAGAAATAAGTATTCATCATGAAAATTAATCCACCAAAATACGAGGGATGGAAGCATGTAAACGGGTCAACAATTCGTAATCTACCTGGTTGCTTATTTCCGCAAAACTGGCCACGCTGATTTCGGCGTCTCCCTGACGTCCTATCAGAACGACTTCATCGCCGGTCTCCACAACATCCAATCCGGTGGCATCAGCCAGCAGCATGTTCATATTGACCAGGCCCACCACGTTGAGTCGCTGTCCCCTGACCAATATACTTCCTTTGTTACTCAGTGAACGGTTGAATCCGTGTGCATATCCCACAGGAACTGCCACCAACCGGCTGTTTGACCCACTCTGGAATCCTGTCCCGTAACCTACGTATTCTCCTCTCCGAACTCTTTTGACATCCATGACCGTGCTCGTCCATCGGATCAGTCGTTGGAACGGGTTGGGGTGATCTCCGTGCCGGTTGTTGTACTCAATGAGAATTTCAGGACTGGGAAAAAACCCATAGGTCATTATGCCTATTCTCACCATGTCATATCGGGTCTCCGGATATCGGATGAGGGCCGCCGAACATGCGGCATGCAAACGATCAGGGGCAAACCCGGCTTTTGCCGACTTTGAAATGGCTTCCTCGAATCGCCGGATCTGTCGCTTGATGCGTCCGTGATTGGAGATGCGTTCTGCCCCGGCAAAATGCGTACACAACCCTTCAAAGGAAATGTCATTCGTGTTGCGGTTTATTATTTCCAAAGCAGCCTGAAAATCTTCGCTTTCCAGACCGGTGCGATGCATGCCTGTTTCCGCTTCGAGGTGCACCTTAGCTTTCTTGCCGACCTTTTGGGCTGCCTCCCTGGCCTGATAGAGCCTTGGCAAACTGAACACCTGGAAGGATACACCCTGGGATATGGCCCATTCGATCGCCTCAGGGGGAATCATCCCCATGATCATTACCCGGCATTCGTCACCGCAATAAGGCAGAATTTGATACGCCTCGTCTGCGCTGAAGACCGCCAGATGACGAACGCCGTTTTCGACAGCCAGCCGGGTCATCAGCTCCAGCCCGTGGCCATAAGCATTTCCTTTCAAGACCAGACAAACTTCACTTTGGCCGGCCAGTCTCCGGATATGCCGGAGGTTTTCTTTGAAGGCTGACCGACTGACTGCTATGGATGTGGATGCATACATGTTTCAACTTGACATTGGAGGACCGAGTAGCTGATAAGCGAGTTGTTCCCATAATTGACATCCGTCTGCAATCAGGGAATCCGGAAAATCATAATCCGGATGATGCAGAGGAGCCACCTCATGACCGGCCCCAAGACCAAAAAATGCACCCCGAAACAAGGACAAAAATTGACCGAAATCCTCTCCCCAGGAAAATGGCGTTTCCGCCATAATTACCGAAAGGCCGGCTCTTCGGGCAGCCTTTTCCACCTCCACTATGGATTGATCATCATTGACCATGGCATCAAAGCATTCCGTCCATTCCACCGAACATTCCAGTCTGCTCTCCCGGGCAATACTTTGGACCATTTCGGTTAGACGGCCACCCAGATGGTCCAATAGCATGGGATCCCACGTGCGTAGGGTAAAGTGAAGCTCGGCTTCTCCGGCGGAGGTGCCGTAGGCTTTTTTCCCCAACGCACCAAACACCGGAACAATGAGCGCGAAATCATCTCTTCGTACATCCGGTTCTTCCAGTTCTGCCTTCGCGGTGAGTATCCGGGCCACCGCATCGGCAGGATTTATGCCTTTCCAGGGCTCTGCCGCATGAGCCGTTACACCTTTCAGGCAAATGATCATGCTTCGTACACCGGCATTGAAACGGCCTTTTCGCAACACGACCTGACCCTTCGGATAACCAGGTAAATTATGCAACGCAAAAACGTGGTGGATATGCAAATGGGACCATTGAGGGTCCCGAAGGACCTCCCGGGCACCCTCGCCTGTTTCTTCCGCCGGTTGAAACAAAAAATGAATCGTACCCCGGGAAGGGGGATGATGGGATAGTCTGGATGCTGCGGCCAAAAGCATCGTCGCATGACCGTCATGCCCGCACAAATGCGCTTTGCCCGGAATTTGGGAACCATATGCCTTGCCTCCGTTCTCCTGCAACGGAAGAGCATCCAACTCCGCGCGAAACAATACGGATGGACCGTCAGCGCCACATGTCAGTGTACCGAGAACCCCATGCCCTCCCAATCCGGTGCAAACACGAATGGCAGGCATCGCATCGAGTTGGGCAGCCACCTCGTGGGCAGTTCCGGCTTCTTCACCGGCGATTTCGGGCCGGCTATGCAGCTTTCGCCGAAACGTCACCCATGACTCCGCTGCCTTGTTCATCCCACAATGGTTTTGTCGATGTAATTGGAATTCAATAGGCGCAATGCCCCCATATAATTGATGCGGAAAGGAATGGTATCACCCACATTGATTCCCGTTTCATTCTTCCCGAGATCAATGACAATCATGTCACTGCTGGCTCCTTCTACGGACAAACCCGGAATCATGGGCTGGATATCCCCGTCGTCAATGTCAAGCAAACCTACATCCAAAAGGGCGCGAAAACTGGTCTTTGCCTGGTCCATCAAGGTATAGGAGGGTATTTTGCCCGCTACATTCGTGCCGATTATTCCCGATGGAGCACTGGGCTTTTCCTGGACCTCCAGAACTTCCGCCTCCAGCGTGAAGATATCTTGACGCATACCTTCAATGGGTTCATGCCTGACAATATCATTGCCAAAAAACAAGGTCTCTCCAATGCGAAAATGATTGATGCCTGCTGGCAACATACCCGCAGGCAACAAAGGGAAAACTACCGAGGTACCTGCGGTAAGCCATTTCAATTTCCTTTCGAATCGGGCTTCTATCAATTGACTGTACAAGGACAACTGGATGAGCTTGTCCTCGCTGGGCATGATGCCGTTGAGGCAATTCAGATTGGTCCCGATACCTATGATTTCGATATTTTTCAAATCAAAGACCTGCTTGTAAAAATCCAGGAGGTCTTCCCGCATGACACCTTCCCTGAGATCACCCATTTCAATCATGATCACTACTTCATGCACCTTGCCTTGTTTTTCAGCTTCTTCATTGAGCGCATGGATCGTCTTCAGCTCTGTGTTGAAAGTGATATCTGCATACTCCAGAATATGCGGAATCAAGCTGGGTGGAGTGGGCTTGATGTAAGCGGTACGCACCTTGGGGTCAATACTCCGCACCATGCGCAAATTACTTAGCCGGCTGTCAAAAACCACCTGTGGCTTGAGGTGAAGCACTTCTTCCAGATAAGGTCTGTGCCCACACAATAATTTGGTGACCACACCCCATTCCTTCCCTTGCTCGGCAAACAGTTTGTTCAACTGTTTGAAATTATGGGCGAGGGCGGTTTTGTCAAGCTGCAGAAATGCCATGCTTTGGAATCAGATATTGAACCGTAAAAAAACAAATACCGGATATTCCCAAACCGGGAAGGATGGGATCAACTTCTCCCAGCCATGACAGAGGGAACATTGTCAAAACCATTGTGCTGATTCCTCCCCCCAACATGGCGGCAACGGCTGCGGCAGGCAATGGATTTCGGACATACAAATGCCCCAAAACCGGAAACAACAGTCCGCTGACCATAAACGCATAAGAATGCAACATCAGGGAAAGGACATCTTCGAAGGAAATGGCCAACAAAATGGCCAAAACCCCGAGCACCAAAGTACCGACCTGGGCATGTTTCAGGTTTGCGCCCTCGGGCGAATCGGTGTTTCTGCCCAATATGTCGGTGATCAAATTGCCGCTGGCAGCCATCAGACAACTGTCCGCCGTCGACATGATGGCACTGAAATAAGCCGCCAGCATGAGGCCCAACAACCCGGTAGGCAGTACGGAACGGAGAAGCATGGGCAAACCCAATTCGGCATCCAATTCGGCTCCGGCGGCACCGCCAATCAATCCCTGGTGGGCTGCCGCACGGGCAAACATGCCCAACAAAACGCCCATGAAAGCCATGACCGGATACTCGAACAACCCGGCCAGATACCAGGCTCTACGGGCTGTTCGTACATCCCTGCAGGCATAAATACGTTGATAAAGGGTCATTCCCACAAACCAGATCGGCACAATCGTTACCAGCCAGTTGATCATCTGAATGGGCCTGACAGCCGTTATGTCCAGAAAACCCGCAGGCAGAGATGCCCGCAAACCCGCCATTCCCCCCACCGCCGTGTATCCCAACGGGATTCCGACAAACACAAGGCCCGTCATCAGTATGCCCCATTGAAACGTATCCGTGTAAATGACCGCCTTGATGCCGCCGAGGACCGTATAACCTACCGCCATGGCACCCATCACAATCAGGGCCATATTCAGATCGACTTCCGGAAATGTCCCCTTGGCCAACTTGGCTCCGGCCAGTAACTGGGCAGAAGTGAAACCCAGGTATCCCAGCCCCGAGATAATACCCGCAATAAGTGCGATCCTGCCACCATAACGGAAACCCAACATCTGGGGAAAGGTCAGCCATCCTTGCCGCCGACTCTCCGGCAATACACGGGGAATCAGGAAAACCGCACTGAGCCAGGCACCTATCAGACCCGTAAACAACATCCAACTGCCGGCGACACCCATCAGGAACCCTAATCCACCCAATCCGATCGAAAAACCCCCTCCGACGTCCGTAGCCACCACACTCAGTCCTATATGAGTGCTACCCATAGACCGCCCACCTACAAAATAATCGTCATGCCCCTTGTTACGACGAAAATAGTACCACCCGATGCCTAATACGATAATTAAATATCCCAGGAAAATGGCATAATCAATACCGCTCATGCATTGGATTTAGTGAAGAATATCCGGAATCCGCCATTGGTCGTTTCCGTCGTATTTTCTGTTGTGGACAAACCGTTTGCGTAAAGTCCACCCCTTTCATGCTTGTGGCATAACAACGAATATTTCCGCTGCCAGATGTTTTGCTTACCGGAACGCAGACTGCGCATCTTCCCGGTCAGATCAGACAATCCTGTCAGATCTTCCACATTACCCGTCAAGGATGGTGTAACAAAGATCAAACGCGGCCACACCATTGATGTACGTGCAAAGATAGGGAAAATTCGTCAAATGGAAAAATTTCGGGTTTGCCCATGGTGAACCATAGACACACGCGATTGAGGACCTTTCATTCTACTGTAATTAAAAGTTAAAGCCTGGTACGCAAATAGGACATCCGTGATCGGTCATTCCATAAAATATTTATTGTCTGAATGAGTACTCGATGGCTTGCTCCATGACAGAAGACGGGTACATCTTGTTGGCAGGATAATGCAGGAATATGTCCAAAGGGGAAATACGGTTTTGTCATCCATGGATTTCCAATGAGTGTTACAACCATTCCCTGGCACAAAAACTGATCAGTATTGAAAAGCACATTGATGCCAGTAACAAAGCATAAAGACATCCAATCACCATCCGTCCAGGATACCTGAAAAGGTGTTCTTTCCAAATCCAATTTATTGGACGTCGCCGGATATAACGCAGCATGAAAAGTGGCTTCAACACGTCAACCTGCATGACGTACCACTCCCTCTGAACGACGACTCCTCACAAGACTTTTTCCTCATACCCGAACCTCCAAATGGATACCAGGTCATTCACGCAATCCAGGGGTCTTGATCATACCGGCCAAAACCCTATCTTGGCCTTCCTTCAACCGGTATGCTGACCGGAGGTACAAAACATGCCACTGCTCTTCCTGTTGCTCCCCCTCTGCCTGACTTCCGGAACAAACCCCGGGAATCCTCCTTTTTTCATGGCTTGTCAGGAAACCCTCGACGCCGGGCCCGACTTCACATTCTGCCATCCGGGCGGAACATATCCCTTGAACGCCACCTTCAGCGGCAATGAAATTGCCTCCATAGCATGGACTCCCGCCGCCGGCCTGTCTGATCCGACAATCCTCAATCCTGTGGCTACCGTTACGCAAACGACCACTTATACGCTGACGGTCAAGGCCCCCAGTCCCGACAATATCATCCTGAACGGCAATTTCGAATCCGGCAATACCGGTTTTTCCAGCAATTATTGGTACGGTAGCCCGGGGTTGTCTCCAGGGGGATATTCCATCCAGTCCAATCCTGTCGTTTGCAACGGCGGATTTAGCCCCTGCGGTGACCACACCACCGGGAGCGGCAACATGATGGTTGTGGATGGATCCACATCCCCCGGCGTCACCTTCTGGTGCCAGACGGTCCCCGTACTGCCTAATACTGAGTACTTTTTCGAGTTTTGGGTCACTTCCGTCTATCACGCTGCTCCGGCTGAAGTACAAGCCACCTTCAATGGCGTGGCTGTCGGATCCGCTTCCGCCACCTCCAACACCTGTGAATGGATCCAATTCTCCTATGTGTGGTCTTCAGGGGGGGCCACCAGTGTAACCATCTGCTTGGAAGATCTCAACATCATCGGATTCGGCAACGACTTTGCCGTCGACGACATCTTCATGCGTGAAATTTGCGAGTACGAAGACGAAGTGACGATCACCGTACTGGACCAGATTGTGGAATACCAATCCCATTTCCTGTGTGCCGGTGAATCGGTCGAGGTGGGCGGACAGACCTTCCAGAGTTCCGGTTCCTATACGGTGGTTCTCCCCTCCTTCCAGGGCTGCGACAGCACCATCGTTGTCGATGTCGAGGTCCTCGATGTCGAGGCCTGGGTCCTTCCTCCCGAGGCGCTCTCCTGCCAGCAGAACGAGGTGACCCTCGACGGGTCCCTTTCTACCGGATCGTATGGGGTGGCCACCTACCAGTGGTCCACCTCCGGCGGTATGATCCTTTCCAACCCCCAGATGCCATCGGTCACCGTGGGGGCGGCGGGCACCTACCAGCTCCTGGTCTCCACCCAGGGGCCAGGCATCACCTGCTGGGATTCCACGGCGGTGACGGTTGTCCTCGACACGGCCACCATCGGGATTGCCGTTCTGCCACCGGACCCGCTGTCCTGCCAGGATTCCGTCACCACCCTGACGGCCGGTGCGCCGCTCATGCCGCCCGGTGCACCGGTGGAATGGATCACGCCCGACGGCCTGATCCTGGCCGGCCTCAACACCCTCACGCCATTGGTGCAGGGCACCGGCACCTATACGGTCATTCTCACCAACCCTCTCAATGGGTGCACCTCCGAGGCCTTTGCCGTCCTGACGGGCGACACCCTGCGGCCTGTTCTCGCTCATGACCCGGTGGGGGCCATCACCTGCCGGGATTCGGCTGTCATCCTCGTTACGCGGGTGGTCAGTCCCGACTCCGGTACCATAGCCGCATGGACCACCCCCGACGGTCTCCTCCTCGCCGGCGCCGACTCGCTGGCTCCCCTGGTCGGCCGTACCGGTACCTACACCCTCACCGTCACCGACACCCTGCGCGGCTGCACGGCCTCCCTGGTCCTCACCGTCGGTATCGACACCCTGCATCCGGTCCTTTCCCTGGCAGCGGCCGACACGCTCGGATGCCGGGAGGACAGCCTGGCCGTCCTGCTGGACATCTGGCCCGACTCCCTGCCCTGGTCCGTGGCGTGGACCACCCCGGATGGCCTCCTCCTCGCCGGCGCCGCCACCCCCAACCCCGTATTCGGCGCTCCGGGCACCTACACCGCCTCCGTGCAAAACCCCCTCAACGGCTGCCGCGACTCGGCCTCCGTCACTGTCATCCGCCACGAGGAGCCCCCGCTGGCCGTGGCCGGGCCCGACCTCGTCCTCGACTGCCTCGCCGACAGCCTCCAGCCCCAGAGCCTGTCTTCCGATCAGGGACCCGGCATCACCCATCGCTGGTGGTTCAACGGCAACCCCGTTGACTCCCTGCTCCAGCCCTGGTTGTCCCAACCCGGCAGTTGGGTCCTCCACGTCACCAACACCCAGAACCGCTGTGAGGCCTTCGACACCCTGGAGCTGTCCGACAGCCGCGCCTGGCCCGATCCCGTCATCGCCCCGCCCCTCCCCCTGACCTGCACCCTCACCACCCTGGCCCTCGACGCCTCGGCTTCCGACAGCGGCCACCACGTCCTCCAATGGACAGGACCACAGGGAGGCATCGCCTCCGGCGCCTCTTCGCCCTCTCCCCAAATCACCCTTCCCGGCTGGTATGTCCTCACCCTGACCGACACCCTCAATCACTGTGCCGGCA
>JAGFIW010000252.1 GCA_024103195.1 Saprospiraceae bacterium
GTGCCGGTACCGAATGGCCGGTCAAAAACGGCCGCTTGTTTTTTCTCCTGCTTGCGATATCCTGCCTTTTGACCTATGCCCTGTCCATCGCCTGGTCCAATCCCGGTCCTGTGGTCTTCGGCATCAACAGTATGGGCGTCGTCTGTCAGTTGGTAGCTCTCCTTTATTTTTTCGGCGGCCTGAACAAGGTCCATCACCGGTTGCGTCAAATGGCAGATGGCTGGACCCGGGTGCTTTTGGGGGTGGCCTTTGGGGCATTCATCACCCGCATCCTGATCCAATCTGTGGTATTTTGGCCGGCGGTGGCGACCATTTCCTTTACCATCCGCAACTTTGTCCTGGGATTCATCCACCTTATCCTCCTGGGTACAGTGACGTTTTTCGTCCTCGCCTATGCCCGCCGGACGGGTTTGGTCCTACTGGACCGTGGAATTGCTACGTGGGGCTTGGTCCTGTTGCTGTCCGGATTTGCCGGAAGTGAGGCTTTGTTGTTTTTACAGGGACTATTGATCTGGATGGGCCAGGGATTTTTGCCCTTTTATCACGAATCGCTGTTCGCCGTATCCGTGCTCTTGCCGCTGGGCGTCGCGCTCATCCTTTGTGCCCAATTCCTGCCAAGGAATTCTCCTTCTGCCCGGGAGGCGGTCAGCATTCCGGACAACCGTCAGCATTCCTGACCCATTAACTTAGCGGCGTGTTCCGGCTGACGCGCATCGCTCCAACTCCGAGCGGATATATCCATCCCGGGAATGCGGCTTCGTTCCTGTTCACCGTGATGCTGGCCCGGCAGTACGGGGCCAGTGTCCTCCTGCGTGTGGATGATCTTGACCGCAGTCGATATCGCGAAAGGTACCTGGAAGACCTCTTCCGACAATTGCATTGGTTGGAAATAAACTGGGACGAGGGTCCTCGCAACCCGGCGGAATTCCATGCGGTATGGTCGCAACAACATCGCAGGCACCTGTACCGGCAGACGCTGGAGCGTTTGGTCGCCACCGGGTTTGTATATGCCTGTACCTGCAGCAGGAGACAAACCCGGATTTCGGCCGGCTCCTCTGTATATTCCGGGACGTGCAGGGAGAAGTCATTGCCCCTGGATACGCCCGGAGCGGCCTGGCGCATCCGCGTGCCGGATGGAACGAAGGTGTGTTTCCGGGAAGGATCGAAGTCAGCGAGCATCCGGCTGGACACGGTAATGGGGGATTTCGTCATCCGACAAAAGGACGGACAGCCTTCCTATCAGGTGGCCTCCCTCACGGATGATCTGTATTTCGGCGTGGACGGGATTGTCCGAGGTGAGGACCTCCGGCCCTCCACCGGGGCGCAGTGTTATCTGGCCCGAATCATGGACGAACCATCATTTCATCAGGCCTTTTTCTGCCATCATCCTTTGTGGAAGGACGAACGGGGCAGGAAATTGTCCAAATCGGAAGGGGCGGGGTCGTTGCGTGTCTGGAGGGAGGAAGGCAATGCCCTTTCCACGCTGGTGGAGGTGGCCCAAAAATGGTTGGGGAGCATGCAGGTATGAGATTCCGCATTCGGACCATACGGCAGGAGGGCTATTATCCTCAAGGCCGGCATCGCTCAACGTCCGGATCGTACCGGTAGGCTGACGGTGGAATTATCCGGATTCGGACGATTGCTTTTCAGCCAACTCGCTTTCCCTTTTCAGCCGGGCGGTCACGCGGTGGAAAAGAATGGCGGTATTGAGTTCGTAGCCCGAAATGATGGAAAAAGCATTGATCTGCAGCCAAAGCATGAGGGCGATGACCGTGCCGATGGATCCGTACAGTTTGTTATAGGTCCCGAAGGAATTGATGTACAGGGAAAAAAGCACGGAGGAGGCTATGGCGAGCACGGTAGCAACGGTAGTGCCGGTACTGAAGAACCTGAATTTCCGGTGGGTAGGAGCCCCGTACCGATACAACAGAGCGATACTGGCATAGAACAGCATGATGACCAGAATCCAGCGGAGGAGGTCCAGACTGAAGGTGGTGCCTTGATCCCAATGAAAACGGTCGGCCAGCAGATGAATCAGGGCACTTCCAGCGATGATGAGACCGATGGAAAAGATGACCAGGGTCGCCAGCAACAGGGTCAGCCAGAGGGCGATCCAGCGTATCATAAGGACACCACGGTTTTTGAAAATTTCCGGGTACTGTTTTTCGAAGCTGTACATGAGCGTGGCGGTGCCGCTCGTGGAAAAATAAAGAAACAGCAGGGTACTGAAAGACAGCAACCCCCGGCGTTCGCGGGTGGCGATGTCGTCGAGAAATTCGTACAGCCAATCACCAGCCGTCCCGGGCATGACGCCCCGTATGGCTTCGTGGAGGGTCAGGTTGAAATTTTCGTAAATCGGCAGATAGGGAAGGAGGGTAAAGAGGGTCATGATGGCCGGAAAAAGCGAAAGGAAGAAGCTGAAGGCCACGGCATTGGCACGCATGAACGGGTCGTCTTTCTTCAACTCCTTCACCAGAAAAGCACCGACGTCCCAGATCGGCACACCGAACAACCCCGGGAAAGAATGTGTCTTGAGCCAGGCGGTCAACCTGCGCCATCGCCGTCCCCATGCCCGCCGGAGCAGGACCCATCTTGCCCGATACCTGATCATGGAAAGAAGGGGTTCAGTTTTTCCATCAGCAAGGCAGGGGGAGGTCCCGTCCTGCCGGTGTCACGGTAATAAAAGGCCAGGGTCACCTGTCCGGTCGTCAGCAACCGGTCTTCTTCATTGAAGATTTCACCATGGAAAGTGATGTGTTTGCCCGGAGGCTCCCGAAGGCAGGTACGAATAGTGAGGAGTTCATCATACCGGGCGGGTCGGTGATAACGGATTTCGAGACGGGTGACCGGCATCAGAATCCCGGAAGATTCCAGCTCCCGGTAGGTGTATCCGAGGGAGCGAATGGTTTCCGCACGGCCCACTTCCAGATATTGGGCATAGTGTCCGTAATACACCACTCCCATCTGGTCGGTTTCTGCATAGCGCACGCGCAACTGGGTGTCATGACAAAACATGATTCAAATCGGAACGCGCTCAATCGGGCAGGTCATGCAATGGGAGCCTCCCCTTGCTCTGGACAACTCGTTGGAAGGCAGGGTAATAATGGTATCCGCCAGCGTGCCGGGGTCCAGGCTCCCTTTTTCCACACGAAGGAGAAAATCATGCGCGTGGAGGACCTGGTAGCCGGCATCTCGAAAAGCGTCTTCTGTCACGGGATTGCGGTCGTACGTCAGGGCGACACCGGGACGGATGGCGACCAGGTTGCAGCCGTCGGTCCACTGCTCCCGCTCCTGATAAGGGCTTTCCCCTTTGCCACTGAGGATGAACCGCATGTCGCGGTCAATCTCCTGATGGAAAAACTCCCGGATGCTGCCGTATTCCCGGTAGGCTCCGTTGCGGGCATAGACAAGCACGTTCGAGGCAAGGCCGTCCACTACAATGGGTTTGAAGGCCGTGATATCCCTGTGATTGATCTGGGTGAAAATCGTGTCGATATGCATGTAGGACCTTTCCTGGGGGATATTGACCTGCACGACATGGTCAATCACGCCTTTGGCAAAGAGCGCATCCCGCAATAGGTGGATGGAATGGGCATTGGTTCGTTCACTGCAGCCGATGAGGACATAGTGGTCATTGATCACCATGACATCTCCCCCTTCAACGGCTACGATTTCGCCGCGACGGCTCGGCGGGAATTCGTCCACGTGATTGAGGTTGATGATGCGCCCTTCCTCCCTTATTTTCCTGAACAAGGGATGGGACCAGCAGATCAGACGGGTCAGGAAGTTCTCCCGGAACCTGGCCGATTTGGCGGCTTTGGTAATCAGGACATGGTCACGGATGGTGACGGCGAGGTCGCGCGTGAAGATGAAGTTGGGGATGGGGTCAAAAAGAATGTGGTCGTCAGAGGGAAGGTAACCGGTAATCAGGGTCTCTGCCAACTGATGGTCATCCAAACCCTCCAGTATGGCAATGTGGCTTTTGGGCAATTCTTCATAATCGATGATCATTCGGATCACCTCGGTCCGTGTCTCCGGATCGGCCTGGAGGGATTCGATCAGGAGGTGATGGGATTCAAGGACATTCCCTTTGCCGAGGAAGGTCTCCAACACCTTGGTGAATACATCGTGCTCGAGTTGCATCTGGGGCAGATGGACGATGTCATCGAACAGCAATTCGGAAGATTGCCGCGGGCTGATCCTGGCGATCCCGGCGTCCGGGCGGTGTACGATCACCCGTTTGAGTTGGCCGATTTCCGAATTGACAAACAAGGCAGATTCGCTAGTCATGAATACAAAGGTACATCCTGGAGGGCTTCAATCCGCGCTTCGCGACGTTCAACGTCCGTCCGGCGGGGTTCGCCGTTTTTCCGCGTGTCTTTGTCTACCATCCATCGCTGCATATCGCTTGTATGTTATCTTTGCTCAGGTCATGCGCGTACTCAAGAACCTGAAGGCACTCTTTATCGAAGAGACACCCGAGGCAGCGGAGCGGCCGGAAGGTCCTGCCACCCCTGAGGCTTCTGTTTCGGCGGGATCCCAAAGGGATGTCCGTCAGGCTCCGTCGTCACCCGGAAAGGGCCAAACCGCAGGTCAGCCGGACGACCGTATGATGGCTGTACTCTTCTCCGCCATGGAGGAAAACAATATCCAGGGATACGATTATCTCGAGTTCCGTGACACCCTCAAATCCCTGCAGGCCATGCCCATGGATGAGGCCACCAGATTCCGGTCCGCCTTCGCCATGGCCCAAACGCTGAAAACCACGCCGGAGGAACTCATCCGTACAGGCAAAGCCTATCTTCAGGTCCTGGAGAAAGAAGACCGGAAATTCAGGGAAGCCCTGACGGCCAGGGAGCAATCCGACCTTCGTTCGCGCGAGCAACAAATGGCGGCTCTGGATAGCGAAGTCAAAGCCAACCAGGAAAGGATTGAAACGCTGATGGCGGAAATCACGAAGGCGCGGGCGAAAATGGAAGCCCTGGGAGGAGAACTCAAAGAGGTGACCAGGAAAATGGACGAAACGAGGTCCCGATTCGAATCGGCCTACGCTTTCATTGCCGGTCAGATCAGCGAAGACCTCAAAAAAATGGAACAATACCTCAAATAAATCCCCATTATGACAACCATGGAAGAATTCAAGCCCAAATCCTTCTGGAAGCGTCCGGAGGGTGTGACCGGAGCCCTGTTTCTCGGAGGCCTGATCATTGGAGGCGGATACTTGCTGTATAAATTTTTGCCGGCCATCATTGGACTGGTGACCAACGGTTTGTACCTGGCCCTGCTTCTTATGGCGTTGGCCGCCCTCATATATGTGGTCCTCGATCCGAAGACCCGCAACCTGGTTTGGTACATGTACAAAAGCGTCATGCGCTGGATCACGGGGGTATTCGTGCAGATTGATCCTATCGGTATCCTCAAAAGTTATGTGGAGGATCTCAAGGGCAACCTGTCCAAGATGAACAAGCAGATCATGACCCTTCGCGGACAGATGCACAAACTCAAAGAGATTATTATCACCAACCAAAGGGAAATCCACACCAACCTGCAAATGGCCAGCAAAGCCAAGGAGACCGACAAGCAGGCCGTGATGGTGCTCAAGTCCCGCAAGGCCGGTCGCCTCAAAGAATCCAATATCAAACTCGAGGATCTTTACCGGAAGATGGAAATCCTGTATCGCGTTTTGGGCAAGATGTACGAAAACTCGGAAATTCTGCTCGAAGACATCCAGGATCAGGTCAAGGTCAAGGAGCAGGAACGGAAGGCCATTCGCACGAGTCACTCGGCGATGAAGTCGGCCATGAACATCATCAGCGGCAATTCGGATCAACGATACATGTTTGATATGGCCCTGGAAGCCATCGCAGAAGATGTGTCCCAGAAAGTCGGTGAAATGGAGCGTTTCATGGAGATGTCTTCCAATTTCATGGACAGTGTGGATCTCCAGAACGGGGTTTTTGAGGAAGAGGGTTTGGCGATGTTGGAAAAATGGGAAAAGGAGGGTGTTTCCATGTTGCTCGGAAGCGAAAAGGATACCCTTCTGCTCAAGGCGGCCAATGAATCGGATGTCCTTGACCTGAATGCTCCTATTGCCAAGCCGGTTGAGAAATCGGCTTCCCGGACCAATCAATACGACAGTTTTTTTGAAGCCTGATAACCTTACCTACTCATGGCCAGACGTCTAACCACCTTCAGCAAACTGCTCATCACTCTCCTTATCGTTGGGGGAGTTGTGTTGGCAGGCAATTATCTGCTCAAACAGACCGAATGGGGTCGCTCTCTCCTCCAGAAGGCAGGAGAAGGGGACTTCAGTTCCGGAGATGATCAAAAACCAACGACCGGAGGCAAGGACGATGACGTCCTCACCGTCCAGTTGGTCACCTGGGGGGGATATGCTCCGGGGTTGTATTTCAACGAAGGATCTGAAGCCAGCATGCAGTCCAGGTTTTTCAAGGACTACGGTATCAAAGTCAGGTTTGTCAAAAACGACGATCTGATGGCGGCCCTCAACGCCTGGATCGCCGATGAGTACGACATACTCGTGCAGACGGCCGATGCCTTTCCGTTGTACACCTTCCCGGATGACCTTAGGGAATTCGACCCTCAGGTCTTCATGCAGGTCGACTGGTCGCGGGGCGGGGACGTACTCATCGCCAAACGCGGCATCAATTCGATCAATGACCTGAAAGGCAAGCGCATCGCCGTTACCGAGCCCGCACCCTCCCAAACCTTGTTGGTGAGTGCGCTGGAAGCAGCAGGGCTTCGGTATGCGGATGTGCAGGTAGCCGCAGCACAGGATCCCGTTGTTGCCTCTCAGATGTTCAAGGCGCCTGATATCGATGCCGCCGTCGTGTGGAGTCCCTTTGATGCCGAGGCCATCCGGGAAGTGCCGGGGTCCAAAGTCCTCGTCACCACCAGGGAGCAAAGTCACATCATCGCCGACATCTTCTTTGCCAAAGCCTCGTTCATCCGCGACAACCGCGAAACCATTCACAAATTTTACGAAGGATGGATGAAAGGGGTCGCCGAATTGCACAACAATCCGTCCAACCAGGAAAAAGCCGCGCGTTATCTGGCTGAATTCCTCGACTTCTCGCTGGAGGATGCCCAAGGTGCCATGGCCAATGTCCGCTGGACGAGCCATGGGGACAACCAGGATTTTTTTGGTCTCAATCCCTCGTACAGAGGTGTCAAAGGGGCCGACCTTTATGACAAAATGGCCAAGACATTTTTCGAACTGGGACAGGCCGACAAGATGGCGCCGCCCTGGAGAAACGTCATTTACACAGGGGCTGTCCAGGCGGCCAACCTTCAGGGGCGGGGTTATGAATCCGAAGTGGCTCCGTCCTTTTCCGCACCGACGCAGAAGGAGAAACAAGCGCCTGCCCTGGCCAGCAAGCCGGTCAGTATCAATTTCGAAACGGGTCGCCATTCCCTTTCGGAAAATGCAAAGACCATCATCGATCTGCAATTTGCAGATGTGGCCAGGTCCTTTGCCACCATGCGTGTCCGCATAGAAGGGAATACCGACAATGTGGGATCGCGCAACATGAATATGGAGTTGTCCCGCAAGCGGGCCCAGGCAGTGGCAGACTACCTGCATCAGACCTACGGTATGGACCGCAACCGGTTTGTCATTGTCGGCAACGGCCCGGACAAACCGGTATCCGGATGCGAATCCAATGCCACCGAAGAATGCCGGGCCAAGAACCGGCGGACGGAATTCCAGTTGGTCGGATCCTAAGGCGGGCGGATGTCGCTTTTCACGCTACGGGGTGCACTTTCCAGGCGGACGTCACTGCTGCTGGCCGCAGGTGGCGTAGGCGTTTTACTGGCTGTTTGGCACGCCCTGACCATGGGTCAGACGCCCGTGCTCAGTCCGGCCATTTTGCCGCCTCCCTGGAGGGTGCTGACCGCCTTTGATGACCTTCACCGCGACAATGAGGTCATCCGGAATATTTGTCGTTCTGTAGGCATCAACCTCGCCGGTTATGTGGAAGCGGTATTGATCGCCATTCCACTGGGTTTCATTATCGGATTGTATCCCTTCTTCCGCGGCGGGTTCCAACGTCAGGTAGAGGCATTGCGCTATATCCCGCTGACGGCCGTCACCGGGTTGTTCATCGTGTGGTTTGGGGTTGGTGTTTCGATGAAAGTGCATTTCCTGGCATTCGGTATTCTCATTTACCTCTTGCCGGTGGTGGTGCAGCGTATCGACGACGTAGATGACGTTTTTTTGAAGACGGTGTACACGTTGGGGGCCTCACCCTGGCAAACCATTCGCACCGTTTACTGGCCGGCCGTAACCTCACGACTTTTGGACGACATTCGCGTATTGACCGCCATATCGTGGACGTATATCATCGTGGCAGAAAATATTGACAGTTCGCAAGGCGGGATCGGGGCCCTCATTTGGCGGGTGGGACAACGCCAGGGCCGCATGGACAAAGTATTCGCCTTATTGATCATCATTGTGCTTATCGGGGTTTTTCAGGACCGGGCTTTCAAGCGGACCGACAGGTTGTTGTTTCCTTTCAAACATCCACCAGCCGGTACGGCATCGATTCAGGCGACGCCGGGTATTCTTTCGGTGACATGGCGGTTTTTCCGCTCTACTTTGTGGCGTATTCTCATGGTGGCTTATTGGCTCGTCGCCTTCAACGAATGGACAGGATTGATTTTGGCGGCAGCACCGTTTGATTATCTGTTCGGAGGAACCGCCTGGGCGCTCCATTTTTGCATGGCCGTATTGACCACTTGGGAAGTATGGACCTGGGTCAAACAAAAAAGACAACGGTATGGACTTCCGCAACCGGCATAATTCAGGAGAATGGCGATGAAGATCCAAGACAATCCCCAATGGCCCAATATTGTCGAATTGCGGGGCATACACCAGACATATGATGAAGGGAAGACCGTCATCATAAAAGGCCTCGATTTGTTGATCGAGGACAAGCCGGACCAGGGACAGTTTGTAGTCATTCTGGGGATGTCGGGCTGTGGAAAATCTACTTTGCTGCGATACATCGCCGGCCTCCAGAAGCCGACTCAAGGGCAGGTGCTGCTCCACGGCCGTCCGGTAGGACCGGACAACAGGGCCAGTATGGTCTTTCAACAGTATTCTTCTTTGCCCTGGATGACGGTACTCGAAAATGTCAGCCTGCCGCTCCAGTACAAGGGAATGCCACGAACCGAGCGGGAAGACAGGGCCATGGAACTCATCAGATTGGTGGGTCTGGAAGGGCATGAATCCAAGTTTGCCCAGTATCCCAATCTGTCAGGAGGACAACTCCAGCGGGTGGCCATCGCACGAAGCTTGCTGGCCAATGCCTCCGTCATCCTCATGGACGAACCCTTCGGCGCGCTCGATATCAAAACAAGGCTTCAAATGCAGGAGCTGCTGGCCAAGATATGGGCCGAGATCCATCCCACTGTGATATTCGTGACCCATGATATCTCCGAGGCCGTTTACCTGGGCGACGAAATTTACATCATGAAATCGCCACCCTCCACCTTTGTGGAGCACCTGCATATTGAATTGCCGTTGTATCGCAACCGGGAAATGAAACGCAATAAAGAATTTGTGGAGATGGTTTACCATGTCGAAGACCAGATGGTCCGGATTGCCGAAATGGGATGAGATGCGTGGAATGAATTTTTGCATTTTCCTGGTGACCTTTATCGCTATGACCTGGTGGCAGCTGCCCCTTCCAGGTCAACCCGGCCATAATCCCGGAGGGAAGGACAACAAATTGACCATGGCCTGGGGCGAATATCACATTCCTCTCCACCTGTGGTCGCCGCCCTATTATTTCCGCGCGGAAATTGAACTGCCCCTGGAAGAAATATTCCGGCTCATGCATGAACCGATCCGGTTTTTCCAAAATGGCAAACCTTATTATCTCCGCGGACTTTTGGCACGCAGTGTCCTGCAGGGTGATCCGCTTCCTTTCGGCCTCGTGGACAGTACCGGGGCATTTCCGGTTTTCGACCCGGAACCGGACTCCTTCACCGGCGGATTTTATCGTTCCGGAAACCCGATGATACCCGCAGGTCAGGAATCTGTCCTGGCCCAACAAACCGTTTTTTTTCTGGATGTCCCTACCAAATTTGCTCTCGCCAACAACCTCAAAATGGGGGACAAAATCACGTTTTATACCCCGGCTAAAAAATCGACCGGCATTGTTTTGTCCAGTCTCGTCATCAAGGTGCATAATCCCTGGGAGAATTTTCGACCGCGCTACCGGGTCGAGCCGATGATCGACCGGGGGGAGGACTACAGTGACTGGCAGGTGGTCGATCAATCCCGATGGCCATCCAAAATGTTCAGGTACAACCCGCAAGCGCCAGATATCGACCGGATCAAGGACAAGTATGCCACACTTCCCCGGTATGAGCTGGTGCCCATTCCCGGTTTCCGTACGGACAGCCGTTTTGTCGGAGATGAGGATCTGGTGGTACCTGTGGGAGATGTCGCTGCAGTGGATACCTTGCTGTCCGATCCGCCGGTTGACCCGTTCAGGGTCGGGGATATGATCGTGTCGTGGCGAATGGGCATTTTTTTGGTCTGGGATTCCCTGCGGGTGGATCCGGCAGGATTATTTGTCCGAAGAGAAGAATTTTTGGCGGCCACCAGCCATCCGCTGATTTTTGAAAAAGAGAGGAAGCCCCTGACCATTCTTCAGGCCCGTGTATCGGTGGTGCCACCCCAAGGCGAAATCCGTCAGTATCTGATTGACGGCAGGCAGCCCGGTATATTGGCGGATTTGGTGAACCGAATACCGGAAAATGTAACCCTATATTGGGAGGATATGATCATCCTGGATTCCGACGGACAACAACGGCGTTTGTGGGTGCCATTTACCCTGCATGTATTCGGTCCCCGGTAATGGCGAAAATGGCCCGCGCAAGCGTCATTTGGCTTTTCTCTTACGGGTTCTCCAGTCCCAGGGGGCAACGGGATGGGGATCTGCCCACAGGCCCGTCCGGAGACTTCTGGCCCGGCGTTCCAGGGCAGCGTATTCGGGATCTTCCGAATAACGGGTAAAGTGCCAGGCCATGCCCTGGCGCAGCATTTCATGGTTGATGCATCGACCGTCTTCCAGATAGACACGAGCGATGACCCTCCGGTTGCGGTCGCGTCCCGTCTCTTCCACCCGGACACTTTGTCGGAAACACAATTCGGAAAGTGATTGTCGTGCGCGTTGACCAAAGGGCTGTTTCTTCTCCGGACAATCAATGCCTTCCAGACGAATGCGGGTCTTTTCCCTGCCGTTCAGGACATCAAAAGTGTCGCCGTCCGTAATGCTGACGACTTTGCCCTTCCAAACCTTTTTGACATTCTGAGGGACAAGGTCTGCCGAAGAACCGGACGAACAGGAGGCACCCGACAATCCGAACACCAGGATCAGGAAGGATACCGCCCGAACCAATGATCGAATCCGGCAGCCAGCCCTGACGTTTCGTGTCCGGAGAGGAAATGTCCACTCCATGTGTTTCATGGCCCTATTTTCTGTGCATGGTCATTTTGGCGCCCATCATGGCCGGCAGCAATTGTTCGGTACGAAGGGCCCAACCGTTGTCCGTGTCGATCCACAGGGTCATTCGGTCATTTTCATTTTCAATGCCTGCGATCTCCACGACCAGGGTTTTCCGCCCTTCGATGTCCTCCTCACCTGTGACGCGAAGGCGCACTTGTTTGGGCTTCAGGGCGTTCAGATCCGGCATGTCAAAAACAACAGAATATCCCGCCCGCAGGGGCATTCCGGCCACCAGCATATCCATCCCGGGTCCATCCGGCAGGTAGGCTTTTTCCATGGCAATTTCCATCGATTGCCCCATCAGGTTAAGCGACACGGATCGGGGTTGGAATTGCATGCTGATATTTTGGCCCATTTGGTTGATCACTCTTTGCAGGGGTTTGAATGAGGTGTCATACCAAAATTCGTCCTGGACTTGCCCCATGGGACCGTTGGTCTCCTCGCGGATCATCCATTTGCCTTCAGAAAACCGGACAGTCCTGGTCATTTCCATCGGAAATTTTTGTCCCTGGACCTCCATGCTGACATCGTAACTGGCTTCGTCTTCTTTCCATTCGGTCGAGATGACGGGTATTTCTTCGGTGGAGGCTACCTCCTCCTTCGGCGTGAAAACCACCGTTGAAACATCCACCCGCAATTCTTCGAGTCGACGTGCGACATCACCCGGCATTTCACGCTGATAACGTCCGCCGACCACCTCGGCGAGAAACCGTTCCACTTCGGCGTACATGGCCATTTTGTTGACCGGCTTGGCAAATCCGTGACCTTCATCATCCGCCAGGAGGTAACTGACTTTGTCTCCTTTTTCCCTGAGCGCGATCACGATCTGATCAGCCTCCGCTTTTTTCACCCGGGGGTCATTGGCGCCCTGGATGATCAGCAAAGGCTTTTTTATCCGGTCGGCGGAGAACAAAGGGCTGGCTTCGCGAATGCGGGCTTTCCCATCTTCGGTGCGGGGATCTCCCACCATGCCGTACAGGAAAGCACGGCCGGCTTCCCAATAAGCGGGTACGGAGGACAATAGGGTGAACAGGTTGCTTGGCCCTACGATATCCACACCCGCGGCATAGAGGTCCGGTGTAAAGGCGAGTCCGGCCAGTGTGGCGTAACCACCATAACTACCACCCATGATCACCACCTTGTCCGGGTGAGCAACACCCAGTTCGACAAGATATTTGACGCCCCAGGTGAGATCGTCCTGCATCAGCTTTCCCCATTGCAGGTCGCCGGCATTGAGGAATGCCTTGCCATACCCTCCGCTGGCGCGAAAATTGGGTTGGAGTACGGCGTATCCCCGGTTGGCGAGAAATTGTGCTTCCGCATTATACCCCCAGTTGTCCCTGGGGCCTTTGGGGCCACCATGGACCAGAATGACGGCCGGCAGATTTTTACCGGTGGAGCCCTGGGGCACCGTGAGGTAGGCGGGGATCTCCAATCCGTCGCTGCT
>JAGFIW010000257.1 GCA_024103195.1 Saprospiraceae bacterium
GCAATCCCTATTCTCGTTCATCGGCTACCTTTGCCTCACAATTGTGAGGTATGGCCAATGACGTATTGAAAACTGTTATCATCGGATCGGGACCTGCAGGGTACACGGCTGCCATTTATGCCGCAAGGGCGGGGCTGATGCCGGAACTCTATACCGGCGCCGAACCCGGTGGGCAGTTGATGATTACGACGGATGTAGAGAATTATCCCGGATTCCCCGATGGAGTCATGGGACCTGATATGATGGAGTTGTTCCGCAAACAAGCCGAGCGATTCGGTACGAAGATCCATTACGAGCTGATTACCAAAGTGGATTTCACGGGTCCTGTGCACAAGATCTATACCGAGGAAGGCCGCGAAATCCAGTCCCATACCGTGATCATTTCTACAGGTGCCAGTGCCAAATGGTTGGGATTGGAAAGTGAGAAGAAGTTGACCAACAAGGGCGTATCTGCCTGTGCCGTCTGTGACGGGTTCTTTTTCCGCGGTCAGGAGGTGGCCGTTGTTGGCGCCGGAGATACGGCGGCTGAAGAGGCCAGTTACCTGGCCAAATTGTGCCCCAAAGTCCACCTTCTTGTGCGCAGGGATGAAATGCGGGCTAGCAAAATCATGCAGGAGCGCGTCCTGAATACGCCCAACATCATTATCCATTGGAACACGGAAACCGAAGAAATCCTGGGGGGAGATGCTGTAGAAGGGGTACGTGTGGTCAATAACCGGACCGGCAAAAAGGAAGTGATCCCTGTCCAGGGATTTTTCGTTGCCATTGGCCACAAACCGAACACTGAAATGTTCCGTCCATGGTTGGAAATGGATGAGACGGGGTATCTCGTCCCTGTCGCCGGCACTTCCAGGACCCGTATTCCCGGGGTATTCGTTTCGGGAGACGCCCAGGACAAGGTTTACCGACAGGCTGTCACGGCCGCAGGTACAGGATGTATGGCCGCGCTTGATGCGGAAAGGTATCTCGTTGCGCAGGGCATCGCTTGATGTTCGTCCTTACCTGATGATGGTCGTATTGAGCTGTCCGGAAGCCAGCGTATTCCTCATTTGTTGAAGTACCTCCTGAAAGCGGAGATGATAGGCCAGTTGTTCATCGTCTCCCTGGTCATAGGCTTCGCGGATCCTTCGGGCATTTATCTGACATAAGTGGTTGAGATACTTCAATTTGAAGCGAAACAATGCCTGGATGGCGTCCCGGATGTAGTTCTGGTCAGGCACGGGTTGATTGTGAAGCACGATTTGCCATCGTCTTTCCCAGTTGGCGGAATAGCTATCTTCTTCGGTATGAAAACGCAAGGCGAGTTGACGGATCAACGGGTCCTCCTGCTGGAGGAAAAATCCGGGTGAAAGGGCCAGACCACGGCTCCAGCATGACTTGGCCCAGAGGAGAAAATGCCGCGATTCGGAATGGTCCACCTCCTCGAGGACTTCGTCATCCAGTTCTTCAAAAAAATAGGAGGCTATGGTCAATGGTCTGTCCTCCACCTGAATTTCCTTGTCGCTGAACAGGACAAGGACGCGGATAAGGTCTTGTTCCTGGGCAAAACCCTGATGCCCTGTGATCTCCAAAGGAGAGGCAGCAGGGATTGACGCTTCGTTGGGATCGGACGTTGAGGGCAGGGGAGGGGTGCTTTGCTGACGGTCCTTTTGCAGGCGTGCGGTCAATTCCTTGTTGACCTCCCGGATCAACAGGGCTTCATCCACATGCAGGCGTTCCGCACAGGATTTGGTGTAGGAGGAGCGCTTGATGGGATCCACAATCCTGGCCAGTGAATGCACCAGGTCGCGAATCAGGGCGGTTCTGCCGACGGGATCCATGGCATTGCCGGCACCGAGCATCTGGGCTTTGAACAGGATGAAATCCTTTTTCTCCCTTTCCAGATAAGTCGCAAAGGCTTCATATCCGCTTTTGAAGAGAAAGGAATCGGGGTCCTCGCCCTCAGGGAGCATCACGATCCGCACATTCATGTCCTGTTCCAGCACCAGGTCCAGACCTCGCATGGCCGCCTTGAGGCCGGCAAGATCACCGTCGTAGAGAATGGTCAGGTTTTGCGTAAACCGCTTGATCAATCTGATCTGCTCGGGGGTGAGCGCAGTGCCCGAGGAGGCCACCACATTTTCAAATCCCTCCTGG
>JAGFIW010000263.1 GCA_024103195.1 Saprospiraceae bacterium
GCGGCTCAGTCTCGACTCGACGATGAGTTGTGCCACCTGCCATTTGCCCGAGCTCAGCTTCACGGACGGCAGGGCGGTCAGTCCCGGCGTCCAGGGGATCAACGGCACCCGGAGTGCCATGAGCCTGTTGAATATCGGGTATGTATCCACCGGACTTTTTTGGGACGGGCGGGCGCCGCGGTTGGAAGACCAGGCATTGTTGCCTGTCGAGGACCCGATAGAGATGCACGAATCCTGGCCCCGGGTCATGGAAAAGTTGCAGCGGGATACCCTGTACACGCGTTGGTTCAGGGAGGCTTTCGGGATCCGGGACAAGCGGGAAATGACGAAGGAATTGGCGGCCCGGGCGATTGCCCAGTTTGAGCGGACGCTGGTGAGCGGAGACAGCCGGTACGACCGGGTATTTGTGAAGGGGCAGGGATTCCCGACGGATGCGGAGCTCCGGGGCTTCGAAATGTTTTTCGACTTCAGCCCGATATTGCCGGATGCGGAATGCGGCCATTGTCACGGCACGGTGCTGCTCACGACCCACGGATTTTTCAACAATGCCATTGACAGTGTGGGTTCCTTGCTGGAATTTGCGGACAAGGGCAGGGGAGCGGTGACCGGCGTTTACCTCGACCACGGCCGGTTCCGGGCGCCGAGCCTGAGAAACATTGCCCTGACGCCGCCGTACATGCATAATGGCCGATTCCAAACGCTGGAAGAGGTCATCGACCACTATGACAGCGGGGGGCATATCGCGGAGAACTACGACGCCAACATGCGGCCCCTGGGCCTGACCCCGGCGGAGAAGGAGGATTTGATCCGGTTTTTGCACACCCTGACAGATACCTCCTTCACCAAAAACCCCTTGTTTCAGGATCCGTGGGAGTAATTTTTTCATTAAAAAATTCACAATTAAATTCTTATTTATAATAATTAAATACATAAATGTATATTTAACAGATGTGTATATTTAAATAAAATAATTATCCAATAAAAATACATTTTACACAATCCGTTTTTTGTTGTTGTGGGCGCCATAGGGGATGTTCACCTTTGTAGTGTCCTAAGGAAAATGACGCGGCGAAGGCCGAACGAGGACCCGCCCCCGATTTGTGATATGTTCATGGGATTATAATTTGAAGTTGGCCGTACCCCTCATCCCGGGTACGGCTTTCTTTTTTTGTCGAAATCCATTGTCGCCCTCTGGCTGCACCTTTCCGTTGGTCCCTGACCTGCTCGGGAAGGGGATGGCCCCTTCGCCGGTCAGCCGTTTCCCCAGCATTCTATTTTCTTTGTGTTGATACCTTTGAGCGAATCCTTTCGTTTTCTGTCCAAGGAATTGCCCTATATGACCCCTTCCCCCTTGCGTTTGTTCCGCCTGCCGCTGTTGCTGTCGGGCCTGTTCATTCTGGCCGGAATCCTTGCCAACAGCGGATGCAAACACCGGCCGGTGGTGGATATGGACATGCCGCCCGATGACACGACCCAGGTGCAGCCCTGCCATCCCGATACGGTCTATTTCGAGCTCCAGATATTGCCGATCCTGGTCAGCAATTGTGCCCTCCCGGGCTGCCACAGCGCCATCTCGCCTCAGGAGGGGATCGAATTGACTTCCTACCAGAAGGTCATGCAGACTGCCGACATCAAACCCGGCGAACTGAAGGGTGACCTGTGGGAGGCCATCAACGAGACGGATCCCGACAAACGCATGCCCCGCCCGCCGAGCCCACCGCTGACGGCCGAGCAGAAAAACCTGATCCGCACCTGGATCCTGCAGGGCGCCAAAGATCTCGCCTGTGATCCCACCGGGGTTTGTGACACGGTCGCCATGTCCTTTGCCAATGACATCCAGCCCATCCTGAACACATATTGTACGGGTTGCCACGGAGGATCTGCCCCTCTGGGTGGCATCAACCTGAGTAACTTTTCCGGGGTCTCGGTGGTTGTCAACAACAACCGGATCCTGGGAGCCATTCGCCGCCAACCCGGATTTTCGCCCATGCCGCAGGGGGGCAACCCGCTTCCGGAATGCCACATCAACCAAATCGCTGCCTGGATCAACCAGGGAGCTCAAAACAACTGACAACATCCACTTGCCCATGCTCAGAATGACCGGATTCGCCCTTTTCCTCCTGGCCATGG
>JAGFIW010000278.1 GCA_024103195.1 Saprospiraceae bacterium
GACCTTGTCTCCGGTACTTGTGGCATCGGAGAAGGTGGCATAGGTACTCATGTCTCCGGCGGCAGAGATCATCAGACCAATCCCAAGGAGGATCAACAAGCCGGCAATGAAATATACCTTTTTCATGAATTCGGGTTCCCGACAAAGGTACGATACCTGTGCCGTATGGGAGAACAGGGAAGGAAGGGCTAAGGTTCTGTCGACAGCGACAGCCGTCATCATGGCGGCCCGCACTATCTTTACGCGAAATGCCCTCGCCGTGCAGGAGCCAATTGTCAAATGGAAAAACGCCAGTATCCACCGCGGAGGTGAATTGCTGCTGGACCGGATTTCATTTGATTTGCTTCCGGGCGAATTTGTATACCTGATCGGCAGGACGGGCAGTGGCAAATCATCCCTGATCAAGGCTCTTTACGGGGAATGGCCGGTGAGTGGCGAAGAAGCCGGCGTGGCGGGCTTCGACCTGATCAGGCTCAAACGCCATCAAATCCCCTCCTTGCGTCGCCAATTGGGCATCATCTTCCAGGAATTCTTTCTTCTTCGGGAGAAAACCGTCTATGAAAACCTTGACTTCGTTTTGCGTGCGACGGGCTGGAAGAAACGGACGGACCGCAGTGACAGGATCGCCAGAGTGTTGAGTGATACCGGACTGGCCGACAAGGGCTTTCGCTATCCCGCCGAACTCTCCGGAGGCGAACAACAGCGGGTGGCCATTGCCAGAGCACTTCTCAACCAACCCCGACTTCTTCTCGCGGATGAACCGGCAGGCAATCTCGACCCTCAAACCAGTGACGAAATTACGGGCATGATCCGTCAACTGGCCAGAGAACACGGGACAGCAGTACTTTTTGCCACCCATGATTACCGCCTCATCGAACATTTTCCTTCTCCCGTGCTCCGCTGTTCCGGCCAATCCCTGGCCAAGCTCGACAGATTGCCTTCCCATCACCGGGAATAATTAACACGGATTTCTTTTGCCCCGGATACACGCAGCTATGGCTGCATGCTATCTTTGGACCAAACCACAGGCATGGACGCAAGGTGGCGCCGGCTCAACGGGGAACGTATTGAAATACCGATTTCCCGGGCTGTCGAAGAGACGATTCTCCGGGAAATAGAGGCGGGCAACCGACTCAAAGTTTGCATCGGGACAGACTCCGCCGTCCGGAGCGACGGCGTGGAATTCGCCACGGTCATCGTCTTTCTCCGCGAAAAAAAAGGGGGGTTCATGTTCATACGCTCCCTGCAGGAGAAACGGATCATGGGGCTCCGGGAGCGCATGATCCTCGAAGTGGCGCAATCGGTTGAAATTGCCTACGAACTGTGTCCGTTGCTGGGCACCCATCACATCGAACTGTAAGTCCATGCCGACATCAATACAGACCCCCCTTTCGAGTCCAATATCGCATTGCGGGAAGCCATGGGCTACATCAAAAGCATGGGCTTCATTTTCAGGGCCAAGCCTGATGCCTTCGCCTCCTCCTCATGTGCCGACAAGTTCATTTGAGCAGGCCCCGTTGCCTATCTTTGCGCCCAGGGAAAACGGAACGGGCATATGATCCAGGTATTTGTGACCGGTGGCACTTTCGACAAAGAGTACAATCTCATCACCGGTGAGTTGTTTTTCAAGGACACCCACCTCTCGGAAATGTTCGAACGGGGACGTTGTACCCTCGATATTGACATCAAAACCCTCATGATGGTGGACAGCCTGGAAATGACCGATGAAGACAGAGAGATCATCGTCCACAATTGCCGGAAATCATCCGCCTCATCCATCCTTATCACCCACGGCACGGATCGTATGGTAGATACTGCCCGTACCTTGGCTCAGGCGGGGTTGCCGGCGAAGACCATCGTTCTGACCGGAGCCATGATCCCCTATGCCTTCGGGTCCTCCTCCGACGGATTTTTCAATCTGGGATCAGCGCTGGCTTTTGCCCAGGCCAAACCACCCGGCATTTATATCGTTATGAACGGGCGCTGCTTTCCCTGGGACAACGTCCGGAAAAACCGCCAGACCGGCAACTTCGAAGAAATGGAATCGGCCCGTACCGCCACCCCTTGAAGGCCGTTGGCTGTGTCGGCACCTGGTTAGCCCGGGCTTTTCCGTATCATTGCGCTGTCTAATTCCGGAGTATGATGAATGCTTTTTTGCGCCTTAGTTTCCTGGGGGTTTTGGTGTCCCTCACCCCGGGATGGCTCACTGCCCAGTCCTTGAAAAATCTCTTTGAGGAAGGACATATTGCCGAAATCAATCTCACGATTCGTCAGGATAACTGGATGGAAGTGCTCGATTCCATGAAAATCTATGGGGAAGGCATGATCGTGGGAACTGCTGAAATCGATGGCGTCAAATACCCGAATGTAGGGATTCGCTATAGGGGACAGACCTCCTATACCTATCAGGGGAAGAAAAACCCGTTTCTCATCAAATTGGATTATATCCATCCGGATCAGCACCATCAGGGTTATCGCAGCCTGAATCTGTCATCCGCCTTGCGTGATCCGAGTTATCTGCGAGAGGTGCTGGGTTTTTCCATCGCCCGGGAATACATGTTGGCGCCACAGGCCAGTTTTTGCCGCCTCAACATCAATGGGGAGTACCACGGATTCTATGTCCATATCGAACCTGTCGATCCCCATTTTCTGGAGAAAAGGGTGGGGTCTGACTGGTCAAGCCTTTTCAAATGCAGCCCGAAGGAAGAAAAGGATGGAGGACCGGCCCATTGCCGGAAAGGGGTCTTCGCCAATCTGGGTTTTGAAGAGGATCCAAATTGCTACCTCTACAACTACACGCTCAAAGAAGGGGAGGGCTGGCAGGATCTGATAGAGTTGACCCGCATCCTGGAAGAAGAACCACACCGCATCGATGAAGTGCTGGATGTGGATGCCGCCCTTTGGATGCTGGCATTCAACAATGTGCTGGCCAACCTCAGCAGTTACTCCGGACGCCATAGCTCCAACTACTACTTGTACAAAAGGGCGGATGGCCGGTTTGTCCCGGTCGTTTGGGACCTCAATCTCGCCTTTGGCAGTTTCAAGAATACCGGATTGGGATCAGACCTCAATGCGCGGCAAATGGAACAGCTGGATCCCTACCTGCATGCCGGCAACGCAATGAAACCGTTAATCAAAGTGCTGCTGGACAATGAGTTGTATCGTAAAATGTACACCGCTCATTTAAGGCAGATGATCAATGACCACTTTCGGGAAGATCATTTTTCGGAAAGGGCCAAATCCCTGCAAAGTCTGATCGCCCCCGCCGTATCCCAGGAAAAAAACGGGTACTACTCGGCAGAGGAATTCAAGAAAAGTCTGGATAAAACAACAGGTTCAAAAACGAAAATCCCCGGCCTTTCCAGTTTCATGGCCGCAAGAAGTGCTTTTTTACGCAAGCATGAGGCCCTGCGTTATGTGACCCCGGAGGTCGTTTCCGTTGATTTGGTCCGCCGGGCGAAATACGCCAACGAGACGGTCGATGCCTTCCACATTGCCGTCACCACCGGGAGACAGACGCGAAAAGTCTATTTGTATTACCGTTTCGGGCCCCATGAACCCTTCCGGTTGCAAATGCTGGAGGCTGCCCCCCATGAAGGGCTTGCTGCCGGACAAGACCATTTCAAGGGATCTGTATCACCGCCTGAAGGAGTGGATACCCTGGAGTATTATCTGATGCTGGAAGGCCAGGCGGCCGTTCATTTCCATCCGGCTACATACCGGAAAGAGCGGTTGTCCGCTTCCTTGGATGCGCTGAACGAATGAAGCCATTTACTTGGTTCATGGTACTGGGATGGCTGCTCCTGGCAGCAAGCGGGGAGGCCAAACCCCCTGATTCAACGGGGCTTGATCCGTTTCACTTGTATGACATCCGATTGGAGATTGCCGATAAGAATTGGGAGAAAAAACTCAAAGCTTACCGAGCTACGGACCGTCCCGACAAAATTCCCGCCACCCTTACGATGGATGGCGTCAGGTTGGACAGCGTCGGCATTCGCTTCAAAGGCAACAGTTCTTTCAACAGTGTCAGGAAGAAGGGCGACAGGAAACTCCCCTTCAGTTTGGATGCTAATGAGTTTGTCAAAGGACAGGAATTTCCTACCGGCCACCGGGGACTCAAGTTGTCTAATGGATTTCGTGACCCCAGTTACCTGCGGGATGTGCTATCCTTCCAGATAGCCCGTCAATACATGCCGGCGCCTCAATGCGCCATGGCTCGGGTATGGGTCAACGGAGAATATTTCGGTGTGTATACCCTGACGGAAGACATTGACAAAGCGTTCCTGGCAAAATGGATGGGTGATCGCGACGGTGTTTTCTTCAAATGTGATCCTGAGTGGCAAATACCTGCTCCCCAGGGTTGTCCCGTATCCGACCAGTGCAGCCTGGAACCCATGGGCAAGGAACCGATCTGTTACGCCCGGCTCTACGAGATGAAATCCGAACGCGGTTGGGAGGATCTCCTCGCACTCATTGACAGCCTGGATCGGGACCGCTCTGAACTGACCGGAATCCTGGATGTTGATCGGGCCCTTTGGATGTTGGCGTTCAACAACCTGTTTGTCAACCTGGACAGTTACACCGGCCGTTTGTGCCACAATTACTTCCTGTATCGACAACGTGACGGCTTGTTCGTACCCCTCATTTGGGATCTCAATTTGTCCTTGGGAGGTTTCAGAATGGCTGACAAGACCAACCTGTCCAATGATGAAATGATCCGGTTGGACCCTCTGTTGCACGCCCAAAATCCAAGGAGACCGCTCATCCAAAGATTGCTTGAGCACCCCCTGTACAGGAAAATCTATCTCGCCCACATGCATACCATGCTGGAAGAGACGGTCCTCAACGGGGCTTACAAAGAATGGATGGAGGAATGGCACCAACTCCTGGACAAGGCAGTGAAAGAAGAAAAAATGGCCTTGTATCCTTATGACCATTTCAAGCGCAACAAGTCGGAAACCGTAGAGAATGGAGGTGTGTCCACCATTGGGATCGAGATTTTGATGGACGCCCGTGCCACGTGGTTGTGCCAACATCCCCTCTGGCAAAATGAATCGCCCCGGGCAGACGCTGTGGATGTATGGTCGGATTCACTCCTTGTCCACTTCCGGCTTGATGCCTGTGTGACGCAACAGGTCTATTTGATGTGGAAGCCTGCGGCCAGCGGAAAGTATCGCAGCCTACCGCTTTTGCCCGGCGTGTTGACAGGTGGATTTGAAGGTTGCTTGCCGAAGGAGGATTTACCTGGAGGGGCCGACTATTATTTCGTGCTGGAGAACGAACACCGTGTGACTCATTTTCCCCGTCGGGCCTCCGCTGCACCATTGCACTATTGTGCGGAAAATTAAGGAGTTGGACTTCTAGACGGATTCTTCTATCTTTGTCCATTGAGCAAAAACCGATTCCATGAAATACCTTGGCCGTTCCTGCCTGGGGTTGATCCTGATTTGCACCCTCGCGTTTTCAGCGTGGGCACAGACGCCGGAGCATCCGGACGGGATAGGGGCCAGGTTCATCTTTCTTGACCATTTTACGCCCAACATAGCGGACAAGGCCGAGGATCAAAAGATCACGAATGGCCTGGAAGTCTCTTATACCCGCAATCTGGGTTGGAAATACCTGAATGTGGTCCTCCCCGCCAAACTGGGTGTGGCCCGGTTTCCCGGCGCTGCCAAAGACATCCGTTATGCCAGTGCGGATCTCCTGTTGCAGGGCATTCTGTTTGACCCCGACAAGATCATTTCCCCTTACCTGTTTGCGGGAGGTGGCGTCGTGTTTGAAAATCTGGCCGAATCGAATATTCAGTTCCCGGTTGGACTGGGCACCCATTTGAGGGTGACCCGTGACTTCTATCTGAACTTTCAGGCGGAATTCCGGACATCGATGGCCACCGGCAAAGACAATTTGCAATACGGATTCGGTTTCATGTATGTCCCCGGTTTGGGGAAAAAGGAGCCTCCGTTGGATACGGATGGAGACGGTGTCCCGGATATGGAGGACCAATGCCCGTTGTTGGCCGGTCCGGTTGAATGGCAGGGTTGTCCGGACTCCGATGGTGACGGTCTGCCGGACCACAAGGATTTGTGTCCGGATCAACCCGGACATTTGACGGCCCAAGGTTGTCCGGACCGGGATGGTGACGGACTTGTGGATTCAATCGATATGTGTCCTGACCAATTCGGATCAGCCCTTCTCGATGGCTGTCCGGATCGCGACGGGGACGGAGTCCCCGATCAGGAAGACGAGTGCCCGGATGAAGCCGGACTGTCTGCCTACAATGGATGTCCGCCACCGGCGCCGGAGACGCCTGTCCTGGAGGACCGGGACGGTGACGGGATTCCCGATCAGGAAGACCAATGCCCGGACGTGCCGGGAATCGCCGATTTGGGCGGGTGTCCCCCCATGGAAGAAGCTGTCCCGGCACCCGCGCCGGATGAACCACCGGTTCCGGAAGTGGCCGAGCCCGCTCCTGCCAAGCCGGTGGTACAGGAGGACCTTGGTGATCGTGACGGTGATGGCGTTCCTGACAGATCAGATCGTTGCCCCGACACGCAAGGGCCTGCTTCCAATGAAGGGTGCCCCATCATTGCGGCGGAAGACAGATCGGTCCTCGATCTCGCCATGCGCAGTATCCAGTTTGAGTCCGGATCAGCCACCTTGATGTCTGACTCCTATCGCACCCTGGACCGGATCGCGGACATCATGCTCAAATACCCTGACTACCACCTCATTATCAATGGGCATACGGACAATGTCGGGCGTTCCCAAACCAATCTGGCATTGTCGGAGCAAAGAGCAAGGGCCTGTTATCACTACCTGGTCTCCCGCGGTGTGCAAACCAACCGCATGATCCACTCTGGATTTGGAGATACAAAACCGTTGACCAGCAACCGGACGGAACAAGGCCGCTCTCTCAACAGAAGAGTGGAGTTCATTATGTTCCTGCGCTAAGGTCGGGATCAGGCTTTCAGGAAGGATGTAAACCCGTCTTGTTCCAGCCTGGCGGCTTTTTGCTCGACTTGCTCCCGCAACCCGGCTTTGTAGGTGGATATGCGGCTCAAGATCGCTTGATCCGAAGTTCCCAGGATTTGCGCGGCCAAAATTCCTGCGTTTTTGGCCCCATTGAGGGCTACCGTAGCGACGGGTACCCCTCCGGGCATCTGCAGGATGGAAAGTATGGAATCCCATCCATCAACGGATTGGGAAGACCGGATGGGGACTCCGATAACGGGCAGGGGAGTCAGTGCAGCAACCATACCCGGCAGGTGGGCGGCACCTCCGGCACCGGCGATGATGACCCGGATATGGCGGTGATGGGCTCCTTGAGCATAGGCCATCATTCTTTCCGGCGTGCGATGAGCCGAAACAATGGTCATTTCATAGGGTATTTCCAGATGATCAAGGATTCGGGCGGCCTCCGACATGACGGGGAGATCGGAGTCGGATCCCATGATAATTCCGATCGTGGGGCGATTCATGCGATGACTTTTAGGTGGGATTGAACAAATCGGGCTTTTTCCATGGCCTCTTCCAGGGTGTCGCCGGAAATGGTGACGTGTCCCATTTTGCGGAAAGGACGGGTTTCTTCTTTGCCGTAAAGGTGTACATGGACACCTGGAAGTTCCAGGCAGGAATCCCATCCCTCATAGATGGCCTTTCCGCTGAAACCGGGCTCTCCAAGCAGATTGATCATGACAGCGGGTCTCAATAACCGGGTATCCCCCAACGGCAGACCGGTGATGGCGCGCAGGTGTTGCTCGTATTGGGATGTCTCACAGCATTCGATGGTGTGATGACCGCTGTTGTGGGGACGTGGCGCCACTTCATTGACGAGAAACCGGCCATCTTCCGTCAAAAACATTTCCACAGCCAGTAAGCCGACGGTATGAAAGGCCTCGCCAACGCTGAGGGCAAGCTCCTCCGCCTCCTTTTCCTGAGCAGGTGTAAGATGGGCCGGGCACAACAACATTTCTACCAGATTGGCCGTCGGGTGAAACGCCATTTCTACCGCCGGGAAAGTACGCATCCTGCCATGGGTATCCCGGGCAATGATGACCGATACTTCCCGTTCCATGTGGATCAGGTCTTCCACCACGCAAGGCCCCGGAAGCAACTGTTCGAGGTCCGCCGGCGTGCGGATGACGGCAACGCCCCGTCCGTCATAACCGGCCAATCGGGATTTCTGGACAAACGGCAGCGAAAGCCGACCTTCCAGTAAATCAGCTCGTATCTCATCCGGCCCGTCCATGAGGACAAAAGGTGCGGTGGGTAGTCCATTTTCCAGATAATAAGTTTTCTGGTGGCCTTTGTCTTTGATGATGCGAAGGACTTCGGGGTCCGGATAGACTGCAACACCTTCTTTTTTCAATCGTTCCAGCGCTTGGATCGACACATGTTCGATTTCAATGGTCACGACATCCATTTGCCGGCCAAATCGATAGACATCTTCTTCCCGACGAAAATCCCCGGTCTGGAACCGGGGATTTACCTGACCGGCGGGGAAGGAAGGATCAGCGTCCAGCAAATGCATGGAAAGCCCCCATCGGGAACCGGCCTGGCATAACATTTTACCCAATTGACCCCCGCCAAGGATACCTATTTGTTGTTGATTGAAAGCCCGCTGCATGCAGACATAAAGGTACAAGAATACCCTGTGGTCAAACGACCCGATCGCGCAGGGCCTGATAAACCCGGTGTACCGGAAGACCGACCACATTGGCGTAGGATCCCTCAAGGCGGGAGATCCTGCATAACCCCAACCACTCCTGGACACCGTAAGCACCGGCCTTGTCCATGGGCTTGCATTGATCGACATACCAGGCAATCTCTGCCACATTCATGGCCTCAATGGTGACTTCCGTGCGGTCGGTTCCAACCCATATGGCATTATCCCTGCGCAAGCAAATTCCTGTTATTACGGTATGCGTGCGCCCCTGAAGACGGTCAATCATGTCGATAGCCTGTTCCCGGTGCAATGGTTTTCCGATCACATCGTCATCCAGAAAGACAAGCGTGTCGGCGGTCAGCATGACTTCACCGGGCCTGGCGAGATGAGCGGATGCCTTGGATTTGGCGGCTGCCAAAAAGGCGGGGATATCCCCTGCAGGCAGGGTTTCGGGGTAGGTTTCATCCATGTCCAGGGCATCGATCCGGAACACAAATCCGGCCAGACGCAGCAATTCTTCCCTCCGGGGTGATCGGGAAGCAAGGAGCAGGGGGGCGGGTTGCCAGAAAGGAAGTGAGGGAATACCGGACATTTACTGCATTTAGGGCAAAGGAACGAAAGCCAACTTGATTGATGGTTGCCTGTCAACGCTAATGCCTGTTTCCGGGTAGAGTTAATTCCCCATCGTGGGCCGGCCGGGACATTCCTTTAACCTCCGGGTGGAGGTCCGATCCTTTCACCCGCCAATGACCACTTGCCCTGGAGACGAAGGGTTTTTTCAATAACATCTCGAACGCATCCCTTGCCGCCCGGGAAAGGGGAGTGGTACGCGGAAATTGCCTGGATGGCAGGATCCGCATCGGATGGACAACAGGGTAGACCGACCTCTTGCATCACCTCATAGTCAGGTAGGTCGTCACCCATGTAAAGGATGACGGCAGGGTCCACATTTTCGGAACGTACCCAATCCTGATAGACCGACAATTTGTCGGCAACACCCGCGTATATTTCCGGAATGCCCAGCAATCTGAGTCGCTGTTCCACCCCGGCGGATGTGCCACCGGTGATGATCACCATCCGAAATCCCTGGCGCAGAGCATGTTTGATGGCGTAACCATCGCGGGTATGCATGGTGCGCAAGAATTCACCGGTCTCCGTGACCAGGATGGTTCCATCGGTCATGACGCCATCGACATCAAACATGAAGGTATTTACCCGGGCAAAAAGGGCAAGCGGGTCAGTCATGTTTATTGATTGTCTCGCCATTCATATACCCATTTGGCCTGGATCTGCTCGAGATGACCTTCCGTACAATCTTCACGGCGACCTTCAAAGGCTGGAATTTCCATGATCCAGTCCAACAGGTCCGTAAATCGGATCCGGTAGATTTTGCCCTCGTCGAATTGAGGGCCGAAACGCTCATACAGCTTGATGGCAATATCTTCATGGTCTCCCCATTGGATCGGAAGATCCTCGATGTCTTGAAATGGCATAAGGGCTTCAGGTTTAACAGGGTGATGGACAGTCAGGATCAGTGTTCATGGCCGATGATGCGTGACTGGTCGGGGATGGTCACCTCAATGGTGGCATCGTCATCGAGAATAATGCATTGGCAACCGAGACGGGATTCCAGTCGTGGATTGATAGCGCGATCGATAAAATCCTCTTCTTTCTCCGATATCTCCTCAAGAAATTCGTCTCCGGATTCAATGTACACGTGGCAGGTGCTGCAGGCGCAGACACCCCCGCAATTGTGGTTGAGGTGAATGTCATTGTCTTCGGTCACTTCAAGGATGGAATAGCCGGCCTCGACATCCCGGATGGTGAGAGGTGCTAATTGCTCGTCCTCAAAGCGAAAATGAATGGTGGCCATGAATGGGCGTTGTTCCTCAAGAACAAAGGTACCCACTTCTGGTTCAGCCCTCATCGGGTAAAAGATCCGGTCATTGGGAGGAACACCGTTGTCATGCTGGGGTTGGAGAGGTAGAAATGGCGCATGGGGTGGTGTAAAAAAAAACCCCCCTCTGCAGAACAGAGAGAGGCCATCCCAAAAACCAATAATCTTGTGCCGGTAAACCGGCATTTTGACGTTGGATGACACACCTGTGTCATCGGGGGCTTCACACTTGTTCGGCAAATCGGAGGGTCATTCCCGGCATAGAAGCCGGCAAGGAACCATGTTCATGGGATTACAATTTGCCGTTGCCTTCTTTCCTGTAGGGTATCGGTCTCAGGGATAAAGACAAATCAGGATTATAATTCGGGTCTTGTTTTTCAACATTACCATTACAAAAGTAGGCCAATCGAGGATGAAGAAACGTACCTAAAAAGGGTTAATTATCGTATGGCGAGCAGATGTCATGTGTTTCAGGCAGGACCTCATCTGCTTACACATGATGACGGAAGGAATGATCTGTGATTGGCCAAAGAAAAATTTGGATAGCCGGACATGATAGGGGTCAAAACAATCCGGAAATTTCTCCGTCGGCACTGATATCGATGTGTTCGGCCGACGGGACGAGGGGTAATCCCGGCATTCGCATCATTTCACCGGTAATCGGAACGAGGAATCCGGCACCGGCTGCGATCTCGATTTCCCGGACCGTAATACGGAACCCGGTTGGTCTTCCCAACAGGTCCGGGTTGTCGGACAAGGATTTCTGTGTTTTGGCCATGCAAACCGGCAATCCGGTGAGGCCAATCTTTTCGATTTGCTGAAGGGCGGTCAATGCATTGGAGGTGTAATCAACGCCGTCCGCTCCGTAAATTTTGGTGGCTACCGCAGCAATCTTGTCGCGCACAGGTGAATCCCAGGCATAAACGGGACTGAATTTTTGGGGTGCCTGGGGCAGTGCTTCTAGTACGGCCTCGGCGATGGCCTCCGCACCTGCTCCTCCGTCCGCCCAGGCGGTAACCGTTTCTGCCCGCACGCCCAGTCCGCGACAATGCTCTTTGACCACGGCCACCTCCTCATCCGTATCGGTCGGAAACCGGTTGATGGCCACAACGGCGGGAATCCCGAATTGACGGATGTTTTCCAGGTGTTTTTCCAGGTTGGGCAATCCGGCGGCGACGGCACCGGTATCGGGCACCGTCAATTCCTTCAGGGAGGCACCTCCGTGGTATTTCAGGGCCCGGATAGTGGCCACCAAAACGACAGTTCTTGGACTGAGGCCGGCATAGCCGCATTTGATGTCGAAGAATTTTTCGGCACCGAGGTCGGCACCAAAGCCGGCTTCCGTGACGACATAATCGCTGAGTGACAACCCCATCCTTGTGGCAATCACCGAGTTGGTACCCTGCGCGATATTGGCAAAAGGACCACCGTGAATAATGGCCGGTGTGCCTTCCAGCGTCTGGACCAGATTGGGCTGTATGGCATCTTTCATCAAAGCGGCCATCGCACCCTGTGCATTCAAATCACGCGCAAAGACAGGCTTTTTATCCCAGGTGAATCCTACCAGGATATTGCCCATCCGCTCCTTGAGATTGACCAGGTCATCGGATAGACAGAGAATGGCCATGATTTCGGAAGCCGCTGTAATGTCGAAACCGGTCTCCCTCGGGACGCCCATCGACGAGCCACCCAGCCCCGCAGTAATCCGGCGCAAGGATCGGTCATTCATGTCCATCACTCGTTTCCACAGTATATGGCGAGGGTCCAGGCCCAACGTACGGGACCGCGACTGCAGATTGTTGTCGATCAGCGCAGCTAAAAGGTTGTGCGCTTTTTCAATGGCGGCAAAATCACCGGTGAAATGCAGGTTGATGTCCTCCATGGGGAGCACCTGGGCATATCCCCCTCCCGTGGCGCCCCCTTTGATACCGAAAACCGGCCCAAGGGAAGGCTCTCGGAGCACTACCGTGGTCTTTTTACCGAGACGGTTCAAACCCTGCGTCAAACCAATGGACATGGTGGTTTTGCCCTCGCCGGCCGGAGTGGGCGAAATGGCGGTGACCAGGATCAGGTTTTTGTTGGCGATCCGGTCTTTCTGGATGTAAGACAATGGAATTTTGGCCTTGTAGCGACCGTAAAGCTGTAAATCCTGGTCCGGAATTCCCAGCATGCCCCCGATTTCCTGAATGGGACGCAGCTGGATGGTACGCGCTATTTCGATGTCACTGGCCATAGGGTCCGGGTTTTTATTCGGACCCCAAAGAAAAGAAAATTTCGCTGCAAAGTCAGCCCTGTTGTATCAGGAAGGCATTCAGAGGTGGAGCCTTTCTTTTCGCTCCAACAAAATGGTCTCCGACTCCTGCCGGTCGGGATCAGGAACGCAGCAATCAACCGGGCAAACGGCCGCACATTGTGGCTCTTCGTGAAATCCCATACATTCCGTGCACTTTTCGGGAACGATGTAGTAATACTCGTCCGAAATGGGTTTTTGTTTTGCCGTGGTGGGGACTTCCCGCCCATCTTCAAGGATGTAGGTGCCCTCAAGGGTGGTGCCATCCACCATGGCCCATTCCACACCTCCTTCGTAGATGGCGTTATTGGGACATTCCGGTTCGCATGCACCGCAATTGATGCATTCGTCCGTGATGATTATGGCCATGACCGATTCAATTTCCTCGCGCAAAGGTACATGATGCAGGCCGGAACCCCAAGATAACCCCAGGTAAGGGCTTCACCAATACTTCAAACGCTGACGCCCTTGGAACATCAAAGGGTCATGGCCAAACGGAAAGTGACGTTTCTGGGGGCCTCCATCATGGCGGGGCGAAGGGTGTATGCCTCATTGAAGGCATTCTTCAGGATAAGCCAGGTTTCTACATGACGCGTCCACTGGAATCCGAGCCTGGCATCAAACACGTGGAAACCCCGGTCATTCGCATCCCTGAAAGATTTCACACCGGGGATGATCTGGAAAATGGCATCAATGGCTTCCATATGGCTGTAGTATTGGTAAGACAATCCCGCAGTCCATCGGGCATCTAAAGGCATTTCCACATCCGCCTTGGCCGATTCGGTAAACCGGTATTTCAGAATGTTTTGCTCACTGCTGGAGGAATTGCGGACTTGTTCGGTAAAATCGGCATAGCGGGGTCGAAGATGCATCAGTCCAGCCATCATGGACATGGGTTTTCCGAAAAGAGTTCCCTGACCCGCCCAGGTCAATTCGATGCCCTGGATGATGGTATTGCCCACATTCTGACTCTGAAACCTGGGCAGAATGACCATGGTGAATTCCATCATATCCTGATATTCGGTCCAAAACACAGCCAGATCCAGGAATCCGTTCCAATGGCCCCAACGGACCCCCTGTTTCAATCCTATCTCCGCACTCCAACCTGTTTCAGAACGCAGGGAAACATTGGGCACGACCTGAAATCCTCCAAATACAGTGTTGATGAACTTCTCGGCGATGGTTGGAAACCTGTAACCCTGTCCCCAGGATGCCCTCAGGTAGGTGAATGGAGCTACCTTGGCATTGGCCCCCAATCGCCATACCGGCCGCGTCTCTTCGTTTAATGCTTTGGGTATGAACTGTCCCAGAATGGAATCCGGTGTCCTGATATGGTTGTATTCAAACCGCCAGCCAGCCGTAAGTGTCAGCCAATCGGCCGGTTTCTGTTCTACCTGGAGATAGCCTGCCGCATTTCGGGATGTGAAAACGGTATCTCCGTATAACTCGGCATCCACCCTGCTCCAGGTACCGAGGACCCCCGCTGTCAGTGCCAGATTCAGACCCGTCAGGTGGCGTTGAAATTGGTATTCGGTGTAGAACAGGTGGGAACGGTTGGATTGGTCGAGGTTGTTGTCGTTGTCAATGCCGTGTATCCTGCCCAGCAATTTGTGGCGGTTGCCATGCTTGTCGTAATAATGGATATAAGGGTCTAGGAAGTAGCGGAGCTTGCGGCTGGAGGAAAGATTGGTGGAGCCTCCCGAGCCTGTATATGCGCCTTCCTGATCATTGGCCCAAATAAAAAAATCCTGACTCGTCCCTTTGTTCAGGTTGGCGTTGAGACCGGCAACCATGCGGTCGGTCAAACGATAACGGGTCCCCAGGGTGATCCTGCCTTGTTCGTTGTAAGTGTCTTTGAGAAAAGATTGGGCATTGTGGTAAACCATACTTCCTGAGACATCCAGACGTCCGATTTTCTGCCGGTGGGTGAACTGCAATCCATACCGGG
>JAGFIW010000001.1 GCA_024103195.1 Saprospiraceae bacterium
GGTGGAAGCATGGATATTTCATGAACAACGGCACGGTTGTCCGGGATAGAGCCCCAATCCCTCCTTTCCCCTAATTTAGCCCCAAACGAGGTTTGTATGTCCTACCCTGTGCCGCCGGTTCTTTGGCAACCCGATCCGGAAACGACCGGAAATGCGATGATCACGGCATTCATGCGGTGGCTGCATATAACCAGAGATCTCTCCTTACCGGATTATCAGGCCCTTTGGAGCTGGTCCATCACCGAGACAGCAGCTTTTTGGGAAGCGGTGTGGGAGTATGCCGGGATCAAAAGCCACACTCCTTACCGGGCAGTACTTGAAGGGGACACGATGCCGGAGTTCAATTGGTTTCCAGGATCTACCCTCAATTATTCCGAACATATTTTTGCCGGAGCCGTTCCCAGACAACCTGCCCTGTTGTTCCAATCCGAGACCAGCCCACTCACGGAAATTTCATGGGAAACGATACGCCACCAGACCCGGGCGTTGCAACAGGTGTTTGAGCGATTGGGGCTTGAGGTAGGAGACCGGGTAGTCGCCTATATGCCCAATATTCCTCAAGCCACAGTGGCTTTTCTGGCTTCTTCCGCTTCCGGTTTGGTATGGAGTGCTTGCAGCCCGGATTTCGGGGCCGGAAGTGTGATCGAACGATTTTCCCAAATTGCCCCCAAGGTCTTGTTGGCGGTGGACGGATACACGTACAATGGCAAACCCTTTGACAAGCGGTCTGAAGTGAAAGAGATTATTTCCCGGTTGCCATCTCTGGAGCTGATCATTTGGATACCCTATCTCGACCCGCATGCCCCAATGCCCGACAGGATTCCGGCCATGCGATGGGACGAGGTGACCGCAACCGCCACAGCCGGTCATCCGGAGTTCAAACCGGTGCCTTTCGAGCACCCGCTTTGGATCCTCTATTCCTCAGGGACGACCGGTCAGCCCAAAGCCATCACCCATTCCCATGGCGGCGTTTTGCTCGAACATTACAAATACCTGTGGTTTCACAATGATGTCCAGCCGGGAGAGCGATTCTTCTGGTACAGTACCACCGGATGGATGATGTGGAATTTTGTCCAGGCGTCCCTTTTGACGGGCGCTACCATCGTGCTTTATGACGGGAGTCCGTCCTATCCCGATCTCGGCGTATTGTGGCGATTGGCTGGAGCAGCCGGCATCCAACATTTTGGTACATCGGCCCCCTATCTGATGGCTTGCCTGAAGAATGATGTGGCGCCTGCCAGAGAGGCGGACCTCAGCCGACTCCGGTCACTCAGTAGCACCGGATCGCCGCTGCCACCGGAGGGATTTCGCTATGTTCATGAAAAAGTGGGTGCCGGCGTGTGGTTGTGTTCGATGAGCGGAGGTACGGACGTATGTTCCGCATTCGTGGGAGGATGCCCATTGATGCCTGTTTATGAAGGCGAGATACAGTGCCGGGCTTTGGGCTGCGCTTTGTATGCCATGGATGAATCGGGTCAACCCGTGGAAGATGAAATGGGAGAGATGGTTATTACACGACCCATGCCTTCCATGCCGGTCTTTTTCTGGAATGATCCGGAAGGCTCCAAATACCGCAGCAGCTATTTTGAGGACTATCCCGGGTGGTGGCGTCATGGGGATTACATTCGGATCACCCCCAGGAAAGGTGTTGTCATTTACGGAAGATCGGATGCGACGCTCAACCGACATGGCATCCGTATAGGTACGGCTGAGATCTACCGAGCAGTGGATCAGGTAGAAGGTATTGCCGATTCATTGATTCTCAATGTTGAACTGCCGGATGGCCGTCATTACATGCCGCTGTTTGTTCGCCTCAAACCGGGATTTGCCCTGACCGATGAACGCATGAATGCGATCCGGCACACGCTCCGATCGATTTATTCTCCCCGTCATGTTCCGGATGAAATTCTGGTTTGTCCGGATATCCCGTACACCATCAGCGGTAAAAAACTGGAAGCTCCCATCAAAAAACTGATGCTGGGCATCCCGATCCATCGGGCGGTCAGTATGGACGCATTGCGCAATCCTGAATCGGTAGCCTTTTTTGCTGAGTTTGCCAGCCGTTTTCGCCACAGGGAATTCGGTCCGGACTGATGGCAGGTACCGTTGATCCGGGTCAGACACTAAAACCTGAGCATCAATCCTCCCAGTACATTGACACCGAAAGTCGGATAGCGCTGCCAGCGTTCCCTTTGGTTGTTGGTGAGGTTGTTGATCTGCAGCCAGGCGCCCAGATTTCGGATGATTTGATAATGACCACTGGCACTGATGTCGAGCAAGCCTCCCAAACGACCAGGGTCGCCGTCCGCTTTCCGGTAGGGGATGCCATCCGCGATAAAAACATCTCCGCGTAACAGCAACTTGCGGTCCAGCAGGGTATATCGAATACTTCCATTGACCTCCAACCCGGGCAGATGCCAGGCGCGATCTTCGTTTTCAGGCGCATAGAAATTCTGCAGGGCCTGGAACGCGAGTTCCATGCCCGGCCACAATTCCACACCCGCCCCTCCGGACAGGTAAAAATTGCCCACTGTATCATACAAAACCGAAAACCGGCGGGTATCCGCACTATCCGGAAGGAACATGGCCAGATCCCTGATTTTCTTGAACCCGGCTTGTGCCTGGTAATTCCATCCCC
>JAGFIW010000030.1 GCA_024103195.1 Saprospiraceae bacterium
CCCAGCGGATAATTGCCCGAGGCGTTCGGCCCTTTGTCGATGGAAAAAGGCGAATTGTTGGTGATCTTGACATTGGGGTTGCAGTCATCCGCCGTGATGTCGGGCAGATTGGCAAAGATCACCGTGCAGTTGGGTCCTACACTAACGGGGAAGGTGGGCGGACAATTGAGGACCGGTGGTTCGTTGTCCACTACCTTGATCATTTGCGTGTGGGTAAAAATGCCGGTCGGGTTGGGGTCCTGCGGATCGTACAGACAGCAGTCGACCACCGTCCAGGTACGCAGGATTTTGAAACAACCGGGATTGGTCACCACCAGAGTTTCGTCCTTGTAACCGATCGCCACGATGGAACAGATGGATCCATCCACGACAGGGCGGTCATAGGGGGGGACGAGGCTGTCGGGATGCATGGCGCCCGGCGACACGCATTCTTCCAGGATCAGGTCTTCGGGCCAGGTGATCAGGCTGTCAGCAAGGGGTGTCGTATTGGTCAGTGTGAGCACCTGGGTGCAGGTGGCGGTATTGCCGGCCAGGTCAATGGCGGTGAACGTGCGGAGGATATCCCCTACGCCGCATTTGTCGCGAAGGTCTTCATGCATGACGGTATCCGGCGCCGGCCCGCAGAAATCGAAAAAGGTGGCCATGCCATAATCATTCGGGTTGCCGGTATAAAGCTCGCAGGGAATGATGGTGTCGTTGGGACATTCGACGATGAGCGGCGGGCTCTTGTCATACGGCACCACCATGGCCTCACAACTGTCGGTCAACCCACTGGCGTTGGTGACCCTGATGCGGACCAGGACCGGATCCTGGATATCGTCGCAGTTGAAGGTGGCCGTCGGACCATACGCGGTCGGTCCCGGCGATACGCGGCGTACTTCGCGCAGGACGATTCCGCAGGGATCCGTTTCTGAGGCGATGAAGGCCTGGGCGGGGATCTGTACGGTACCGTTCTGGGGCAATCCCGGGCTCAGATCCTGGCAGGTGACCGAAGGGGGTGACGGATTGGCCACCGTCACGGTCATGGTGCACTTGACCGAATCATTGCCGGCGGTAAATCCCGTGTACGTAACGGTGTGCATACCGACCGGAATCTGGTGGGGTCCCTGTCCGTTGCCGAAAGGGGCGGTGATCTGAACCAGGACAATCGGGTTGCAGGAATTGCTGATGTCGAGGGGAGGCAGGGACTCCGTGACGGTACAGGTATTGGCCGGGGCGGCAAATACCTGGGGGGGCGGGCATACGATCAGATCAACGGGTTTGATCTGCACCTGACAGACCTGGTTGGGTACGCCGTTGAAGGTGACCGTTGCCTGGAGGGTGTCATACAGATCTCCGGCCGACAATACGTTGCCGGGGATGGGGATGCCGTTTTCGTCAAGGATCACCAGCGAGAGGAGAAAGGGGTCGCAGGGCGGCACGGAAGGCACCAGAAATTCCTGGGGCTGGACGGTGCGCTGGCAGGTGTTGTCGATCGAAACCTCCACGATGCCGGAGAGGCAGGTGAGGGTACACTGGGCGTGAACCGCGGAGGTGCACAGCGTGAGGAACAGCACCATCAGGGCGGTTCCCGGGCGGGGGAATAGGCGCATGGGATGAACGGGTTTTTGGGTTCTGCAGATTGCTGCAGACGGAGTGCGAGCCGGTCCGCTGGCGAGACATACCTGTCCCTGGCAGGCGTGAAGCCTGTGGGGAGGGGAGATCGCGGAGGCGGTCCGGGGTGTGTAAGTCGGGGGTCCTGAGTCCGGATCGTTGACGGGGAAAGAAAGGCAAATATTATGCCTATTTTATATATTATAAAAATATCATGTCATGGCTTGGGCCGCGCGAAAGGCAAATGCCGGCGCTCCTTATCTTCACGGGATGAAACACGCCGAGGGTTTGCAACAGGGGCATGACGGCGTGCTCCGGTGCTGGTGGTGCGGCGAGGATCCGCTTTACCGCCTCTACCACGATGAGGAATGGGGCCGGCCCGTGCGGGACGAGGTGCGGCTTTTCGAAAAGATCTGTCTGGAAACCTTTCAAAGCGGGTTGAGCTGGCTGACGATTTTGCGGAAGCGCGAGAATTTCCGTTCCGCCTTTGCGGGGTTTGACGTGCAAAAAGTGGCGGATTTCGGAGACAGAGATTTCCAAAGGTTGATGGAGGATGCCGGCATCATCCGCAACCGGGCCAAGATCAACGCGGCCATCCGCAATGCCCGGGCGGTATGCGGGATGTACGAAAAGGGGGAGACGCTGGCCGGTTTTTTTTGGGACCGGCTGCCACCCGCGGACGAAAGGCCCCAACGAATGACGTATGACGCCATGCTGCGTCTGAACGAAACCCCGACTTCCCGGCGCATCAGCCGGGATCTCAAGGATCGCGGTTTTGCCTTTGTCGGTCCGGTGACCATATATGCGCACATGCAGGCCATGGGTATGGTCAACGACCATTTGGAGGGCTGTACCTTCCGGCCTTTTGCGGGACCGGACGGCCAGCGGTGACGCTTACAGCGCATCCGGAGGGGGGCAGCGCCACCCCCTGCATACACCTTCGTCGGACCAAATGATATTTTTATCGAAAAAACGACGGAAACGATTAGACATCCCGAAGTTTCCGCCGTTACTTTGCGGTCCTGAACCGCGTCATGGAAATCCCCATCCCCGTCATCGAAACCGCCACCTCGCTGTTTCTGCGCTACGGCCTGAAAAGCGTGAGTATGGACGATATCGCCGAAGGCGCGGGGATCTCCAAAAAGACGCTTTATCAGGCCGTACCGAGCAAGGAGGCTCTCATCGATCACATCGTGGACATCCATATCTGCTCGGAAACCGGCACCATAGATTGCATCCGCGATCAATCGGTCGACGCCCTGGAAGAAATGCGGGGCATTGCCGCCATGGTCACGGAAACCCTGCGGTCCATGTCGCCCGCCTTGCTGTACGACATGCGGAAGTACTACCGCCCCATCTGGGAGAAGATTGACACCCTGCATCGCGGCCACATACGGACCGTGATCGTCAACAATCTCGAAAGGGGTATGGCCGAGGGACTTTACCGGCCCGACATCCAGACGGACATCATCGCCCGCCTTTATGTCGTCCAGGCCATGGCCCTGATTGACGACGATGTCTTTCCGGTGTCTGCTTTCGAACCGGAAACCCTCATGCGCGCATTCGTGCATTACCATTTACACGGGATCCTCACGCCTGCCGGAAGGCAAAAACTGGAAATCACACCCTTATGAGGCTATCATTCACCGCCCTCCTCCTGGGATCATTCACCGCCCTGTCTGCCCAGTCCGCCATGACGCTGGACCAGGCGATTGCCTTTGCCACCGAAAACAACCAACAGGTCAAAATGGCCAGGTTGGAAGTCGAAGACGCCGCGGCCCAAATCATCGAACGACGGGCTTTCGGCATCCCTCAGCTGAACGGCGATGTCGGTTACAACCGGTTCCTCGCCCTTCCCGTCACCATTTTACCGGAGGAATTCGGATTGGATCCGTCCACCGGCGAGCCCAATCCCAACTTCAGCCGGGAGGTCCGGTTTGGCGTCAGGCACAACATCACCGGTACCCTGACCTTGAAAACCATGGTGTTCGACCCCAGCTATTTCGTGGGATTGAAAGCCGCCCGTGCCTATCGTGATTACACCGCCCAGGAACTGGTCTCCACCCAGAGAACCGTTCGGTATCAGGTCATCGATGCCTTCCTGCCGGTTTTGGTCCTTCGTGAGAACCTGGCCAATCTGGACCAAAACATCACCAACCTTGAAAAGGTGCGATCAGAGACCCAGCGCCTGTACGAAGAGGGGTTTGCCGAACTCCTGGATGTCGAAAGACTGGACCTGTCGTTGTTCAGCCTCCGCACCGAGCGCGATCAGTGGGCGGCGAGGGAGACTGAAGTGCTCAACGGGCTGAAGATGGTCATCGGATGGCCGATGGACAAACCCCTCGACATCACCGGAGATCTGTCGGGCTTTCTCGTGGCCATGTCCGACCAGGACCTCAGCGACAGCCTGAACTATCAGGCCTGGCCGGACTACCGGGTCGCCCAGCAAGGTTATCAGCTCGCCCGTCTCAACGAGCGTCTCAACCGCTACGCCTATTATCCCAGCATGGACGCCTTCGCCAATGTCCAGCAAATGTACATGGGCGACCGGTTTGATGACGGTGTGTGGGCCACTTCGTCGGTGGCCGGACTGGGCCTGAAAATTCCCTTGTTTGACGGGATGCTCACGCATGCCAAGGTGCAGCGCGCCACGATTACGCGACAGAACACGGAGATCCAGATCTCTCTCCTCGAACAGCGGATCGACATGGAGGTGCGCAATGCGCGATCGGCCTACACCACCTCCCTGGAACGCCTGCGCAACCAGGAGCGCCATCTCGCCCTGGCCGAAAAAATCTACCAAACCACCCGCGTCAAGTACCGGGAGGGCATCGGTTCCAGCCTGGAAACGCACCAGGCCGAACAGGCGCTCTTTGCGGCACAGCGCCAGCATATCCAGGCCCGCTACGAAGTCGTTCAGGCCATTTATCGCCTCAAACAAGCCCTCGGCCATTAATTCAACACCGCCAATTCACACCATGAAATACCTCATCCTCGCCTTGCTTCCGGCAGCCGTCCTGTGGCACGGCTGCCAGCCCGGAAATGCCGGGTCAGCCGAAATCCCCGAATCCCCGGAAGCCCGCCTTGCCCTGTTGAAGGAAAAGCGAATCCAACACGGCCAGCTCGAAAAGGAGATTGCCGAACTGGAAACCCTCGTCGGAGAGGCCGCTCTGGCCGGCCGGGAAGAAAAACCCAAACTGGTCACCTCCCTCGTGGTGCAGCCCGTTACTTTCCGCCGGTATTCCGAGATCCAGGGCAACGTGACCCCGGTCCGGATGAATGCCATCAGCAGCGAGACGGGAGGCCGGCTGACCAAGGTCCTCGTCCGGACCGGCGATGAAGTCAAGGCCGGCCAACTCCTCGCCACCGTTGATATGGAACCCCTGCAAAAGCAATTGCAGGAGGTGGAAGCCGCCTGGCAACTCGCCAAAGACGTGCACGATCGCCAAAAGCGATTGTGGGACCAACAGATCGGCTCGGAAATCCAGTACCTCCAGGCAAAAAACAACCTCGAAAGGCTGGACAAAAGCATGGAGTCGCTCCGCAGCCAGATCCGCAAGGGCAGCATCATGGCCCCCATCTCCGGGGTCATTGAAGAACTGCATTACGAGCAGGGCGATGTCGCCCCGCCCGGCATGCCCATCATGCAACTGATCAACACCCGGGACCTCAAGATCGTCGCGGAAGTGCCCGAGCGATTTGTCGGTACCGTCCGTGAGGGCGACAAGGTCAGAATCCGCATACCGGTGCTCAATACCGAGCAGGAAGCGCGCATCCTGACCGTCGGCCGGATGATCCACCCCTCCAACCGCACGTTCCGCCTGGAAACCACCCTGGACAACCGGAAAGGCATCTTCAAACCCAACC
>JAGFIW010000035.1 GCA_024103195.1 Saprospiraceae bacterium
ACGAAAGGCGGAGGAACCGGGACGGACACTGTATCGGTCCAGATGTGTTGTTGGGCATCCTCCAAATGAAGGTAATAAGTGCCGGGGGGCAGATCGGCCAGCAAAAAGGGAATGCCGGCGGTCAACCATATCGAATCCCTCACCGTACCGCTGATGCTGTCGGTCCAAATCACCCATACCGGAAAAACTCCCGAGACAGCCTGTAGCAGGATATCTCCTTTATCTCCGGCACAGGCACCGGGCAAGACAACCGGATCCACTTGCAGCTGACAACTGTCTTCCGAAAGCAGGAGGGTCGTCGTGATGATGATACTGTCACATCCATGGACATTCACCAGGGTTTGTACAACGATGCCGGTATCGGAGGGCTGACAGGAGGACAACCATCGCTCCTCCCGGGAGGAAGGCAGCAAAGCGATCGCGGTTATGACGGTGCTGTCGCATCCCCACTGATTGGCGCCTACCCATATCGTTGTATCCGCCTGTGAGGGATCGCAGGTCGAACCGGTCATGATCAATGTATCCGGATCACGGAGTATGGTCTCCATCAGGACAATGCTGTCACATCCAGCCTGGTTGCTGAGGAGGAGGGTGTCCCACCCCGCCTGGGAGGGGTCACAGGTTGAGGTGGTCAGCATGACCGTGTCGGCTTCCAGAAAAGATATTTCGGTCACTACCAGGCTGTCGCATCCAAACTGGTTGGTCAACAATACCTGAAATACTCCAGTGTCTGGAGGATGGCAACTGGTCATCTGGATCAGCGTGGTATCCCCTGCCTGAAGACGGATATCGCGAATGACCACGCTGTCACATCCGTTCAAACCGGTCAGTACCGTCACGGTCAGACCCGTATCCTGGGGGTGACAACTACTGAGGGACAATTGTACAGTATCCGGTTGCCACAGAACCACGGAAACCGTATCCCGTGCCTGACAGCCGTTGCTGTCCGTGACCATCACCCAAACCGGACCCTCAGTGTTTACCGGTACGGAAGGTGAAGTTTCACCGGACGACCACAGATGCCCGGAGAAACCCGGTCCTGTCGTCAACATGACCGTGTCTCCGGCACAAAGGGCCATAGGTCCGTCAATCTGGACTATCGGGGTCGGGAAGGTATCCACCTGATATGTCACCGTATCGCGACAACCCGACGAGTCGACAGATGCCACAAAATATACACCCGGATTACTGACCTGGATCTGGAGCGTACTGTCTCCGGTAGACCATACCCAACCGGCAATCCCGCCCGACAAGGACAACAAAACCGAATCGCCCGCACAGAAGAGGGAGTCGCCGGATACAACCGGCGGTTGGGCGCTGCCTTCTTCTACAGTCCATTGGGCGACAGCGGTACAGCCCTCGGCATTGGACACCGTCACCGCATACGTTCCTGGCTGGGATATGTTCGTTTGCGCCACGGTGTCTCCTGTCGTCCACTGGTAGGCAACAAACAAGTCGTCGACTTCGAGCAAAGCGCTTTGGCCGGTACAAATCCTGTCCGGGCCGTAGATGAACGGATCGGGCAGTGGCAGTTCGAATATCTCCACCCAGTCAGTCCCTGTGCAACCGAAAGCGTTGGTCACAACGACTTCATAAGCACCGGGCCATTGGATGGATTCCGTTTGCTGGTAACCCCCGCTGGACCACTCGTACAAAGAAAATCCCGGACCGGCATCCAGAAGAATGGTTGATCCGGGGCAAATGGCCGTAGGGCCGGTTATTTCAGGGTGGGGGGCCGGATACTGATCGATGAGAACAGAGGCCGAGCCTGTGCATCCCCCTTCATTGGTCACCGTCACCGAATAGGTTCCGGGTGTCTGAACAGCGATGGCAAAATCCGTGGCGCCGGTATTCCAGAGGATGGCCGTATAATTCCCGTTGACCGAAAGGACAATTTCCCCGCCTTCACATACCGTCGAGGGTCCTTCGATCACGGGTAAGGGATCTGTATAGGCTACCCCTACATCAAAGGATTCCTCGGCCGAACAACCACTGGCATCCGTAACGGTGACGGTATAGGTACCGGCTGTCAGTCCTGTCAGATCTTCGGTTGTTTCTCCATTCGACCAGACGATATCCGGATTGGAGAGGCAATCGCCGCTGACGGTCAGGTCTATGGTCCCTTCATTACTGCTGCTGCACAAGGCATCCTCAATAACCGCATCCAACTCGATTTCTGTAGCGCAACACACCTCGCCGCCGCAATGAAAGATGAAATCGCATTCCGACGCGGGCAGGTCCACATAAACAGGATTGTTTTCATCCCCGTACAGCAGGGTGATGACATCTATGCCTGTCATGTCGTCAATCCGGAAGGTAAACGAATATCCGCACCCGAGGCCTCCCACCACACCCCCATCGGTGCAGCACTGGTCCCACACGAAATCACCGGTAAAAGTGGGTGGAGCGCCCGCCAGCTCACCTGCATCATCCGAAACTGCCACATAGGCCGAATTGGGCATGCACGCCAAGGTGGCTTCAAGGGTGCCTCCACTGCCGTCATTGGGCAAATCTGCGATGAAAATAAAACTGACCTCTCCGGATCCCGTGTCCTCATAGAGCATGAGAATCAGATGGTTGGACTGCTCGAATCCGGTATTGGCGCAGGACCCGAGCGGGACGCCATATGAGAAAAATGAAACGGCCGATTCAGGCCCGGAGAAAAAGGGGAGCGACATGCTGAACGCCCCGTGGGATACCGTACAAGGACATACTGTGGCGCTTTGACCGGCTGACGGGCTATTATTCGGCAACGGCTTCAAGCCGTCAGCTTGTGTTGCCGTTCGCACGACAGGATCACCATCATGGGAAAGGGACACCGCCTGCAAGGAAGGAAGCAACAAACAAAAGAGCAGGTAAAGCCTGAAAACTGACATGGCGGCATGGTACGCAGAGGTAAAACTCCGAACGCAAATGCCAAATATACTCAATCACCCCCAATGATCATCTGATGATGTCATGTTTGGAGTTGGGTGTGACTGCCGTAAGGTCCGTGTTAGCGGATCAGCCGGGTGATCTCATCATCCATCGGGTCTACTTTCTTGCCAAAATGGCCGACGAGCCGGCCTTCCGGTGACACCAGAAATTTGTGGAAATTCCAGGTCACTTCATGAGAAGCCTTTCCATCCAGTGGCTGGTGGCACAACCATTGATATATCGGGTGCTGTTGGGGACCCTTCACGTTTATCTTCTCCGTCATGGGAAAGGTCACCCCGAATTCCATCTCACAAAAGGCCTTGATCTCTTCTTCGCTTCCTGGCTCTTGTCCCATGAATTGATTACAGGGAAATCCGATGACCACCAGTTTGTCACCATAAGTGGTGTAAAGCGATTGCAAACCTTTGTATTGGGGTGTGTATCCGCATTGGGAAGCCACATTGACACAAAGGACATATTTGCCTTTGTAGTCGGACATGCGAAGGCTATCCCCGGCGATACCGGCAACGGAAAGATCGTGAAATGACCCGGTGGCCACCTGTGTGATTGACCCATTCGAAGGGCTTTGGTTTGTCGTCAAGGCGAATCCGGCCAGCAATACCACCAGCAAGAGAATGATCAGATAGTTCAAAACCGATATTTGGGAATAAAAACAGGAAAATGGTTTCCCGGTTTTGTCCGTCTTGTTATTTTAAAGCCCTCGTAGCAATCCATGGAAGTCATGGCCGGGTTCAGGGAATGGGTGGATGACCTTTTGGGGTTGGTATATCCACGCCTGTGTGCCGCATGTGGCAGCGCCCAGCCTTTGGGTGGCCATTGCCTGTGTCTGCGTTGTGAATGGGACCTTCCCCGGACAGACTTTCACCGGATCGCCGACAATACCATGTCCCGTCGACTTACGGGCCGTTTCCCCCTGGAGGGTGCTGCAGCCATGTTTTACTTTCTGAAAGATTCACCGGTTCAACAACTCCTTCATCGCATCAAATACCAGGGCCAAAGCCAGGCAGCCCATGATCTGGGTCGTTTTTACGGCAGAGAGCTTATGGAATGCCGGCCATTTGATGAGGCCAATGCTATCATTCCCGTCCCGTTGCATCCCCGTCGTCAGCACTTTCGCGGTTTCAACCAGAGCGCCTGGTTTGGCAAGGGCTTGTCTTCTGTGATGGAAATTCCTTTGCTGGAGGATCGTCTGGTCCGGACAAAAGCCACACTTACCCAAACATCCATGTCCCGGTCGGAAAGACTGGACAACATGAAAGATGCCTTCCGGTTGAAAAGCCGCAAAGGACTTGCCGGTCAGCACATTCTGCTCGTAGATGATGTCATGACCACAGGAGCGACGCTTGAGGCTTGCGCGCTGAGCCTGCTGACCGTGCCGGGTGTCCGGATCAGCTTGGTCACATTGGCTATTGCTCGGGATTAAGCCCTGAGATTGAGGAAGTTGCGGAATCCGAAGGTCCCAAACATGGTCTTTGTGTCCAAATTGTATCCCCCATCAAGAAAAAGCTCCATGTTGCGGAAATAATCCCTGATGCGAAAATAGCCGAGCTCGGCACCCACTGTAAATTGCATTTCGCCGGGTTCGAAGGCATACATCAGGGAAGCTTTGGGCAAGACCGTAAATGCGTTGGAATCGTGATGGGCGCATTTGTTGCCGTTGGTGCGCCACAGGCCGGCGCCGGCTTCCAGACGTACATAGGGCAGCCACAAAAAGGATTTCTCTATTTCGTCGGACTCGAAGTCGGCCGTCACCGCTGTGCCTCCACTCAATCTGGTCATCAGATAGTGGGTACCCGCCCCGAAACCGAAATCGATACCCATTCCGGCATTATTCGTAATAGCCTCCAGATTGGGGCTGTGGAAGTAAATCGAAGGGGCATCCAGGAACATCCTGATCTCCTGGCTAAACGCCATGCCCCAGCAGGAAGTGGCCATCAGAAAACTCAAGAACCATTTCATCGTGTATGCAGTTATTCCGGCTAAAGATAGTCCTCCTCTTTCAAACGCTGCCTGAAGAGGCCGCAGGTTAGGCTATCTTTGCGGTTCCAATCAGCTTATGAGCGATCCCATCAAACACGAGTGCGGGCTGGCGGTCGTCCGCCTTCGCCAGCCGGTCCGCTATTTTCAGGAAAAATACGGCAACCCGCTTTACGGGATCCATAAGCTGCGTCTCCTGATGCAAAAGATGCGCAACCGCGGTCAGGACGGAGCCGGTCTCGCTACCATTAAACTCCATCCCGAGCCGGGCCAGCGCTATATCAGCCGAAGGCGCAGTGTCAGCCCCGACTATCTCAAAGATCTCTTTGCCGGCGTTTACGGCCATTTTACCGACCTGTCGCCCGACCAGATGGCCGATACCGATTGGCTGTATCACGCCAAACCCTACACCGGCGAATTGCTGCTGGGCCATCTCCGTTACGGCACCCACGGTGACAATTCCATCGAAACCTGTCATCCCTTTTTGAGGCAGAACAACTGGATGACCCGCAACCTCGTATTGGCCGGCAATTTCAACATGACCAACGTGGATGAGCTCTTCCAGCAACTCATCGAACTGGGCCAATACCCCAAAGAGCGGTCAGACACCGTTACGGTCATGGAAAAGATCGGCCATTTTCTCGACGACGAGGTCCAACGCCTTTACACCTGGTTCAAACCCGACGGCTACGACAATCGCCAGATCAATGACCTGATCATTGAACACCTCGACATTCAACGACTGCTTCGCCGGGCCACCCGCAAATTCGACGGCGGCTACGCCATCGCCGGTTTGCTGGGGCATGGGGATGCCTTTGTCATTCGCGACCCGTCGGGTATTCGCCCGGCTTTCTATTATGAGGACGAAGAAATAGCCGTAGCCGCCTCCGAGCGCCCGGCCATCCAAACCGCCATGAATGCCCATTTTGATCAGGTACGCGAGTTGAGACCCGGCCACGCACTCATCCTGCGCCGCAACGGTCAGGTCGAAGAAGTGCCCTTCACCGACCCCCGTCCCGCTGCTGCCTGCAGCTTCGAACGCATTTATTTCAGTCGCGGAACAGACCGGGAAATTTACCAGGAACGCCGCCGCCTGGGCGAATACCTGGCGGGACGCGTCCTCGAACGCGTCAACCACGACCTCGAAAATACGGTCTTCTCCTTTGTGCCCAATACCGCAGAAGTGGCCTTCTTCGGTTTTATAAGGGGTATCGAGCAGCAGGAAGCGCTGCGTAAATCAAAGGATATCCTCTCTCTGGGAGCAACACCCGACCCCGATCACCTTCAACGCATACTGTCCCGATGCGCACGTGTGGAAAAACTGGTGGTCAAGGATGAAAAACTCCGCACGTTCATCAGCGCCGATCAGGCAAGAGGAGAACTCGTTTCCCACGTTTACGATGTGACCTACGGCATTATCCGGGACGGTATCGATACCGTAGTCCTGCTGGACGATTCCATCGTAAGAGGGACTACCCTGCAAGACAGTCTGATTGCCATTGTGGCGCGATTGCGACCCGGCAAAATCATCATCGTATCCTCCGCCCCCCAGATACGCTACCCCGATTGTTATGGCATTGATATGTCCAAAATGGGCGAGTTTGTCGCTTTTCGTGCCCTGATCCGGCTGCTGCACCGTGACGGTAGGGAACATCTTCTTCAGGATGCCTATGAACGGTGCAAAGCCTCCGAAAGTCTACCTCTTTCTGAAATGCAGAATGAAGTGCGTTCGCTTTATGACCACTATTCGGTGGATGATCTGTCGGATGAAATCGCCAGGCTGGTCACTCCTGCCGGTCTGGACATCCCTGTGGAAGTCATTTACCAAACCCTGGAAGATCTGCACCAAGCCTGTCCCAAGACCACCGGCGATTGGTATTTCTCGGGCCGGTATCCCACCCCCGGTGGAAATCGTGTCGTCAACCGGGCCTTCATCAATTTTATGGAGAAAAGAAATGTAAGAGCCTACTGAATCCAGCATCATGACCCATCCGCCATCTCTACCCGGCTCCGGCATGCTCACCGCCTCCTCGGCAGTAGGTATCCTTCTGATCTTCTTCGCCAACACCCTGCTTCCGCTTCCCATCGTCACCCAAATGGGCCGATGGTCGGAATTTCTTGTCGTTTTGGCGGTCGTCCTGATGATATGGTCCATTCTTACCCTGGGCCGCATGATGTTTACGGCAGGCCCTCCGGCTCACCTTGTCACCCATGGTCTATACCGTTACAGCCGACATCCTTTCTATCTTTCCCTGATCCTCGGGTTTACCGGTCTGGCCCTGGCATCCAACAACTGGATAGCCCTGGGGGCTGCCCTAATGATCATCATGCCCGTTCAGATTCTGCGCGCATTGCGGGAAGAACGCCAAATGGCCGCTCATTTCGGGGAGGAATGGGATTTTTACAAGGCCCGCACCGCCTTCATGATTCCCGGTCTTTGGTAATATTGGTCCCGCCGGTTACTCAGGATTTTGCCTCGTGCTGTTCCGGGGAGCTATCTGTCTGGCCGAATGCCTCAAGCATTTCCCGTACCAGATCCATGCGCCGGTGGTATTGCCGGCGATCCATGTACACCGCATAGAGGACCAGAAGCAAGGCAGGAAGCAGGCTCCACAACAATAACCTTCCATCGAGCTCCTCCTTCCAGGCCGCCGGGTTTTCCATCCGCGTTATGGCAAACATGGCGGATGCAAGCACAAAACCGGCGACATACAACCAGCCCGGTTTCCTGTTGTCTTCTATCCATTCCCCGACTTTGGGAACCTGATCCTTGACCGGCAGCCGGCTGATGGCATGCCAGGCACGTTGCGGATTGTGCCGCCTGTTACGCCACCAGGAGATCACACCCGCCAACCAACAGACAAATCCGGCCATGTACATCCAGGGGGAAGGGTCAAAAACGTAAAACACCACAAAAAACAAAGAAGCTATGCCAAACCAGACAAAAGGACCAAACCGGTACCACCAGGCATCCTGTTTAATATTTTGAAGCAATTCCTGCCAGGCACCGGCCAGCGCCTCGGAACGCTGAAGTGATTGCGTTGATTTCTTATCCATCATGGATTTCGGATTTTGTTGTTGGCCCAACCTGTGGATACAAATTTAACCTTCAGGGATAAACTTCTTTCCTAACCGTTACCTTGCCAGCATGAAACCCTCGGGAGATCCCTCTGGAAAACATCGTCTCGGATTGGTCCTTTCGGGGGGTGGTGTTCGAGGAGCTGCTCATGCCGGTGCTTTGCAGGCTCTGGAAGAACTCGGCATCTGGGTAGATACCATCTCAGGCACAAGTGCCGGTGCCCTGGTGGGTGCCATGTACGCCGGCGGTATTGCCCCGAAGGAAATCCTCCGGTTTTTCAAGGAAACCCCTCTTTTCCATTGGTCGCATCTCACCTGGCAAAAACCGGGTCTGATCAATACCGAGACATTCGTCCGTGTGTTGCGCCGGTTTTTCCCGAAGGATGACTTTGGCGACCTCATGAAACCCCTGTATATCACTGCCACAGATCTCATGAAGGCGGATGAAATCTGTTTTCATGAAGGCCCCCTGATCCGGGCCATCCTCGCATCCTGTGCCTTTCCCGTCGTCTTCTCACCCGTCGAAATAGGAGGCCGTCCCTATGCCGACGGGGGCATTCTCAATAATTTTCCCGTCGAGCCCATCCGCGACCAATGCCACAAGGTGATCGGTATTTTCGTGCATGTCCTTAGGGAGATGGAAGCCAACACCATCGACTCTTCACTCCGGCTGATGCACCGCGCGTATGAAATTGTGACCATCCGCGACGCGGTGGCCAAATTCGAACAATGCGACATGATCATCAATCCGGCAGAACTGGGTCGTTATTTTCTTTTTGACCTCAGACAGGTCGATGAGATCTACCAAATCGGATACGAATCCACCCTGAAACAGGGACCCGCCCTCCAGCGTTTGTACAAGTCAGCTACCCAGGCAAAAAAAAGGCACGTCTGAAGGGTCATTATCTTTGAGCCATGACTTTGGATTACCGCAACGCTCACTTGTTGCTGGACTCATCTTCGATCCAGGAAGGCAGCGTCACATGGCGCAGCCCTTCCAATCTGGCTTTAATCAAATACTGGGGGAAGCACGGCCAACAATTGCCCCGCAACCCTTCCATCAGCATTACGCTGCAAGAGGCCTATACCCTTACCCGGCTTTCATTCCGACGCCGTGAAGGCGTGCCTTCTTCCGCCATTTCACTCCATCTGCAATTCAACGGCCATCCGGAACCGGCATTTGCGGAAAGGATGTCCCGGTTTCTGGATACGCTTACAGAGATTTTCCCTTTCCTGAGGCAATTGGAACTGGACCTGGATACCGTTAATTCTTTCCCGCACAGCAGCGGCATTGCCAGTTCGGCCTCCGCCATGAGTGCCCTGGCCCTTTGCTTGTGTACCCTGGAACAAAGATTCTTCGGAACCCTGGAAAACCGGGAGGACTTTTTGCGCAAAGCCTCCTATATCGCCCGTCTGGGTTCCGGCAGCGCTTGTCGATCTGTCTATCCCGTAATCGCAGCATGGGGGCGGCACGGTTCCCTCGATGGCAGCAGCGATGAATACGCCATACCTGCCGCCCATTTGGCCCATCCATCCTTTCACACCTTGCGCAACACCATCTTGATCGTCAGCAGCAAAAGCAAGGCAGTATCCAGCTCGGCCGGTCACACGCTGATGGACCAGCACCCTTACGCCAGTGTGCGTTATGCCCAGGCTTCCCAACGTCTGGGGCAGCTCCTTCCGGTACTTCGTCAAGGAGATTGGGAGTCCTTTGGTCAAATCGTGGAAGACGAAGCGCTTACCCTCCATGCCCTGATGATGGCCTCCCGGCCATCCTTTGTCCTCATGCAACCACAATCCTTGTCCCTTATAGCGCGGATTCGGCAATTCCGGAAAGAAACAGGCCACCCGGTATGCTTCAGTCTGGATGCCGGGCCTAATCTCCATGTGCTTTATCCGGAAGCAGCGTCGGCTCCGGTAGAGGCATTCCTGAGGGAACAATGTCTGCCGTTGTGCGAGCAGGGTGCTTTCATCGCAGACCGCGCCGGTCAGGGCCCTTCCGAGGAATGAATCAATGGGTGAATCACCCGGATCAATCCCCGTGCTTCACCCTGAATCCTTTGCGCATCCAATCTCTGGCCAGGAACAGGGCCAATGGACTGATCATCGCAATGCCTCCGTAGATAAGCCACATGGTCTCAGTGTCCAGATCCCCCATCGGCGTATCATCCGGACAATATTTCATCAGGAACCACCCCGCGTAAAGACTGGTCACCACCTTGGTCAAAAACCAGGGAAACTGCCCGAGCCCCATGTAAATGCCGGTCATGTTCTTGGGGGCTATATCCGCCACCCATTGAAGAAATCTGGGTTGCCAAATGGCCTCACCGATGGTCATGACGATCAGAAACGCAAATAGGGTTCCTACATGTGGACCCGTTGCCAGGATAAAAGGGGACAAACCCATAATCGTGGTACCCAAAATCATCATCCGATAGGTGTCTTTTGTCGCCGTGTATATGGCAACTATGGGCGTCAGAATGAAAATGAGTAATGGATTGAAATTGACAAAAAACTCGAAATTTTCCTGCACGATCCCTGAAAAGGCCCTTTCACAATATTGGGGAATGGTCAGCCAGTTGTGCGCGAACAGGGTTTGTACAGGGATGAGGATAAAAATGAAGAACATGAATCGAAGGTCCCTGAGCGGAAAATTCCTGATGTAATACATGAATTGATCTTTTAGAGACCGCTTCTCCTCATCCGGACTTTCCTCCTCCTTATTGCCCGCCAAATGCTGAGCCTGAGCCATCGCCTTTTTAGTAATTAAAATGGCGACCAAGGCCATGGCTAAAATCGTCACCCCGGCATACAACCAGAAAACGCCGGTAATCCCGAAGGCCTTTCTGACGGGAGGAGAGATCAGGCCTGGCAAAAAGGCCCCCAGATTCATCAGGGCATACAGCATGGCATATCCCATGGCAGAAGTGGCGGGGGAAGTAAAACGCTTGACAGCCGTATAGGCTGCCGGCTGGTAAATACCACTCCCCAACATGATCCAGCATATGCCGAACATAGCCACCAGGTGAGTGCCGGTCCAAAGGCCCTGTCCGGGGAGCAGATCCGGTGCCCAGGCAATACAAACCCTTCCAATCAGCATCATCCCGAATGCCGTCAGGAGCGCTTTCCGCACGCCGACCAGATCTACCGCCGCACCCAGAAAAAGCATGGTCAGTGTAACACCCGCCGTGAGAATGCCCACCATCTGGTCGGCCTGGATATCATTCAGACCGGCATATTCATTGAAATACATGGCCAAAAGACCAAGCATCCCGAAATAGGCAAATCCCTCAAGCAGATAGGTGATGTTGACGCCCCAAAGGGCACGGGGCACCCTGAACAGGTTCAAAAACGGATCAATCATCTCCCGGAGCGCATCCCGGATGCCTCCTTTACCGTTTGGTGAAGTCATATAAGCGCAATTGAAACCGGAAGATAATACGGTCATGCCGATCCCGTATCCGCCTCTTCCATGGATCAGAATTCCAGGGAAACCCGACTTGACCCGCCATCTGAAACTCGCGCGGGTAAACCGCTATCCGGATCTGCCTGGGTGAAGCCATTGACGTCCAAGCAGACGGTAAATGCCGAATAGGGTTGCCCATTGGTCAGACAGGGTCCTGATTTCACAGGTACGCCCGGTACAACAGGAAGTAGTCCTCAAGAGGAATGAATGCCAGCAACAATGAGAGAGGCATGAACCTCAGGAGCTTAGATTCGGGTGAATCGAAGGGTGACTGTCGATCCGGCTTGCCGGACCTGACATTGATACATACCGGGCGAAAGTTGGCTAACATCAAAAGATCCGGTAAACTGCAGATCCTGCCTTACAAGTCTTCCATGCAAATCATAAACCGCCAATTCCCCTTGGGGATATTCCCGGGTCCCGGCATGCCGGATATGCACCCATTGGCTGGATGGATTCGGAAACAATTCCAGAGAATCTCCGGCAATGACCTCGTCGGTAGAACTGACCAGAAAACTCCTGAAAAAATCAACCGTTGCCTGTGCGGCAGGAGTCACACATCCTCCGTGGTTGAGATTCACCCCTTTACTTTCCGCCAACACATCCGAAGCCCCGCCATCCTGGAAGGTCTCCATGGCCAAAATACTGTTCTGATAGGGCACCTGCTCATCCGCTTCACAATAAAACAAACGCATGGGCGCCTCCGGCACCCAATTCAGCAGGTCATTGTCTGTGATCGCGGCCCATATCGGATGTACGGTCGGATCCGTAAGCAATTGTTGCCGGACATCATCCTGGAGCATGTTTCGCGGCTTGAGCGTACCGGTGTTCAACAAAAGCGTCGTAAACAGGGATGTTCCCATGGCTGAAAGTGTCGTGCTTCCATCCCTGAATTGTTGAATGGGTCCGATGTATTGGGGTTTGAAAATATCTGTAAGATCGCTGTATATATTGCCATAGACCTCCTGATACGACAACACCAGATAAGGCATGAAGGCAATGCCCGGGATGTAATTGAGATCGGCCATCATTTTTTCAAACATGATGCCCGAGAGGGAGTAAGGACCGGACATCGGTGAAGATGCCGTGACGGTAAACTCCCCGGCCAAATCCTGTTGGATCATCCTGTGCATGGCCATGGCCGAATGTCCTCCCTGGCTATATCCCGAAATGAAAAGCTCGTCCATCGGCTGGATCCCCAGATCGGCAAGGACTTCTTTGACGGCCCGCAGCATTTCAATGCCGGCCATAGCCTCTGACTCGGCATGGACATACGGATGAAATCCCCTGGAATTGCCAAGTCCGAGATAGTCCGGTTCGGCCACGATGAAACCGTGGGAAGCAAATGCCGGACCCAAATGGAAATGTGCACTCGGTATGTAAGTCCGGTCAGTGGTTCCGTGCATGTCACACAGCAACGGGAACTGCTCCCCTTCATTCTTCCAGGGTATGGAAAGCGCGCCACTGGCCGTATCCGGCTGTCCATGTACATCATTCATCACATACAGGACGACATAGATGTCAACACCACGCTCCAAAGGCGTATTGGGATCGTATTCGTTTTTCAGTTCCTCCACACTCAGACTTTGGCGCAGAGAATACGATACCAGATTCTGGGCCTTGGAAGACCCTATGGCAATCAGAAAAAAGAAAAGCAGTAATCGCATGGACATGAGTGATGGATGGTTAAAGCCTTCCGGAGATGCTTCCGGCATTCGTACCGTGAAAATACAATTTGGCGGGAATAAGCCCAACATTTCAGACCAGGCATCTTTTCAGGATGCCAACACACGTTGTTTCCCGCATTACACCTGGTCTTCGTCAAAGTCACGCCCGCCGGCGGATTCCCGGCCAATGCCGTGATCGAAAATTCCCGGGGAACATCCGCTTAATCATTGCCCGGCTTTTCTGGCTCTTGATCCGACGCTCCTCGTTGATGGCTTCCTCTAACGTCAGCCATTCGGACGTCCATACCACCTCCCAGTCTTTCGCGCGAGCCGTGTATCCGCGGTTGCGCCGACAAGTGTCGGCGCAACCGCTCTTCCATCGTTCCGGTCGTATGTCCGATGTAGTACCGGCCCTTTGACGGAGAATACAGGATGTATGTCGTCGCCATAATAAAAAAGCCTCCCGCAGGAGGCTTTGATGGGTGGG
>JAGFIW010000045.1 GCA_024103195.1 Saprospiraceae bacterium
ATGTATTGCGCCGTATCGGTGGGAGAGAGGAACCCGTAAACAACTGGAATTTCTTTCCACTCAGCCACCAGGTCCAATTCATTGTCGCATCCGGTCAGGAAAAGGGAGGCAGCCATCAGGCAGGCAAGCATGTATCTCAACATGGCGCAAAGGTATGCACCTCATAACTCACTTCACCCCTTTTCTATTGTAACTAGGGTAGAAAAGGAAAGGAACTGACCAAGAGGAGACAGGATATGTACCTTCGTCATCATAACGCAGCACCATGTCCATCCAATCCGAGATCAAGCGGGTCACCACTCATAATCTCCAGGCGATGAAGCATGCCGGGGAGAAGATCGCCATGCTCACCGCCTATGATTATTCCATGGCGCGCATTCTGGATGATGCCGGTATCGACATTCTTCTGGTGGGCGATTCGGCATCCAATGTCATGGCAGGACACGAAACCACCTTGCCCATTACATTGGACCACATGATCTACCATGCACAGTCTGTAGTGCGTGCCGTCCATCGGGCCCTCGTGGTGGTCGACCTGCCTTTCGGTTCCTACCAAAGCAACCCGGGCAAGGCCCTGGAAAGTGCCATCCGGATCATGAAGGAATCGGGTGCCCATGCGGTCAAACTGGAAGGAGGGGCAGAGGTCGAGGAGGCCATTCAACGCATCCTGAAAGCAGGCATCCCGGTGATGGGGCATTTGGGCCTCACGCCGCAATCCATCTACAAATTCGGGACGTATGCCGTCCGGGCCCGGGAAGAGGCCGAGGCGGCCAAATTGCGGGAAGATGCCCGACTTTTGGCCGAAATAGGCTGTTTCAGTATCGTCCTGGAGAAAATTCCGGCCGACCTCGCCGGCGAAGTCGCCCGATCGGTCGAACCTCCCATTATCGGCATCGGAGCGGGACCTCAAGTGGATGGGCAGGTTTTGGTCACCCACGACATGATCGGGCTGACCAAAGACTTCCAGCCGCGTTTTCTGCGTCGGTATCTCAATCTGTACGAAAGTATGCTCGAAGCGACCAGATCCTATATTCGGGATGTCCGCGAAGGTGATTTTCCCAACGAGAAAGAGCAGTATTGATGCAGCGTGCCAGGTTTTCCGGAAGGCAGAGGATCATCCTTGGCCTTCTCGTGTTGGTTGCAGGTACAGGCATGGCTCTGGCCGGATGGATGTATGCGGTATTCCTGGCCCCAAACATCCAGCTGCGCACGGAACAGGATTTGCTATTCATTCCCACCGGGGCTACCTATCCCCAGGTGTTGGACAGTCTTGCCATCCGTGGTTTTTTAAAGGACAAACGGCGGTTTGAACGGGTAGCCTCCCTCCTGGATTACCCCCGGCTGGTCAAACCTGGCAAATACCGGATCAGGGCCGGCATGAGCAACCTTCAATTGGTTCGCCTGGTGCGAAGCGGACAACAGGAACCCGTCAAGCTCACTTTGCACCAGGCAAGAACCGTGGAAGAACTGGCCGGTAAGATGGCAGCCCGGCTGGAGCCGGATTCTGCTGAAATCCTGGAGGCATTCGTCCGCCTGCGTGATTTTGCACCGGACATCCCCCTGGGAGAGGATTCAGCGCTTTGTCTGGTCATACCCAATACCTATGAAGTTTGGTGGAATATTTCACCTTCAGGAATTCTGGATCGACTGTGGAAGGAAAACCAACGCTTCTGGCACGCGGAACGGCTCGAAAAGGCGAAGCGGATAGGGCTCACACCTGTCCAGGTTTACATCCTCGCATCCATCGTGGAGAAGGAGACCAGAGTGAACGCCGAGAAGTCTACCCTGGCAGGGGTATATCTCAACAGGCTCCGCATCGGGATGCCCCTACAGGCTGACCCGACCGTCGTGTTTGCCCTTGGTGATTTTTCCCGGGAAAGGGTATTGCACAGTGACCTTTCGTTCGATTCCCCCTACAACACCTACTTGTACAACGGACTTCCACCTGGCCCCATTTGCATGCCAGAGATTAATTCCATTCAAGCAGTACTTGAAGCGGAGCAACATGAATATCTGTATTTCTGTGCCCGGGCGGACAATAGTGGCGCTCATGTTTTCGCCAGGACGCTGGAGGCCCATGCCGCCAATGCCCGTCGGTTCCGAAAATGGCTGGATGAAAAGGGCATCCTCCGGTAGCCATTAGGTCGGGAATGGCTTATTTTTGCAAGCCTCCGACAATCCCGATGAACGTCCGGATTGTTGTGGGGCCATTTCAATACCTTGTGGTTTCATAGGCCGGGCATCAAGATGAAGATCCTGCAGCTTTGTAAGAAATTCCCTTATCCGCTCAAAGACGGCGAGTCCATTGCCGTCACCCACATGAGTCGTGCCATGCGCGATTTGGGGTGTGAAATCACCCTGCTGAGCATGAATACGGTCAAACATTATTTTGATACCAATCAACTTCCGGACAGTTTCGACCACTACAAAGAGATCTTCTATACCGAGATAGACAACCGGATCAAACCCTGGGAAGCTTTCATTCACCTATTCCGTAAGGGATCCTACAACATCAACCGGTTTGTTTGCCCGGCCTTTCATCAGATGCTTCGCCATATCCTGCAGGAGGAGCGGTTTGACATCATTCAGCTTGAAACACTCTACCTGGCGCCCTACATACCCACCATCAGAAAATACAGCAAGGCACTCATTGCCCTTCGGAGCCATAATGTCGAGCACGAAATCTGGCAGCGAATGGCGGACAACACACGGCCCGGACTGAAAAGGTGGTACCTCCAACATCTGGCCCGCAAACTCAAGACCTACGAAGAGAGCCAGTTGAACCAGGCAGACCTCTTGATCACCATGACCCAGAGGGATTTGGACAAATTCAGGCAGATGGGCTTTCGCGGGGAGTCGATCGTGGCACCCATCGGAATTGACAGCGAATGGTATGCCCCTTCCCCGCCTTCCGGGAAGCAACCGCCCCAGGCGATTGGTTTTATCGGTTCGCTGGATTGGATGCCCAATCTGGAAGGTCTCAACTGGTTTTTGGATGCCGTATGGCCCCAAGTCCGAGAACTCTATCCTCAGGCCAAATTGCATATTGCCGGCAGGAACATGCCATCCAGTTACCGGCAAAAGTCGATACCAGGCGTGGAATTCATGGGGGAAGTGCGCAGTGCCATCAAATTCATTCGGGACCATGATATCCTGATTGTTCCCTTGCTTTCCGGAAGTGGCATGCGGGTCAAAATCCTGGAAGGACTTTTCATGGGGAAGACAGTCATTACCACCTCCGTCGGCCTGGAAGGGATCGATGCCCGACAAGGGGAGGAGATACTTATTGCCGACTCTGCCGAAGATTTTGCCCGTGGTATCGCCCTTTGCCTGAAAGATCCCGAAGTAGCCCAACGGATTGGGCGGCAGGCGGCCTCATTTGCAGCAAGTCATTTCGACAACCGGAAGATCGCGCTCCACGTCTTGCAGAAATACGCCCAAAAGCGCATCAGCGTTCTTCCCGAGTAGCCGCGGGATTGGGTATTTTTGCCCCGGATGGATTTGCTGGTCATTGCGCCCCGGTTCCCCTGGCCACTGGAAAAAGGGGACAAACTCCGGTTGTATCAACAGTTGCGCCATCTACAGGCCTACCACACCCTCCATTTGTTTGCCATTACCCACGAGGATACCCCACCATCCTCCCTGGCCCAACTCAGGCCTTTTTGCCAGACCATGACCATTGTACGCATTCCGCCATGGAGACTGGCCTGGAATCTCCTTGTTGGATCCCTCCGGGGGCTTCCGTTGTCGGTGGCCTATTTCACGGACCGGAAAGCCGGCAAAAAATTCATTGAAACGTATCAGGAACGGAAACCTGACCTGGTGTACGGGCAATTGGCCCGAGTAGGCGAATACCTCCGGATGGTGCCGGCGCCACGCGTGATCGACATGATGGATGCTTTCTCCACCATCACCGCGCAACAAAGCGGTGTGGCCTCATTGATACTCCGCCCCTTGTTGAGACGGGAGTGGAAATCATTGAGTCAATACGAACGGCGAATCCGTTCCTGGACTGAAATGCAAATTTTCATTTCCCATAGGGACAGGGAGCTTATTGACCCCGCACAGACATGGGACGCTCTCATAGTCCCTAACGGGATAGATCTGTCCTATTATCAACCCGCCCGGGCAACACGGAAGGAGTTTGATATCGTGTTTGTGGGCAACATGGGGTATTTCCCCAATGTGGAAGCTGCCAAGTTCCTGGTCAGATCGATCATGCCTCTTTTGTGGGCACAAAAACCGGACGCAAGGGTTTTGTTGGCAGGTGCCAGACCTTCCCGTCAGGTCCGTGCATTGGCAGAAAACAGGGTGACGGTATCAGGATGGATGGCCGATATCCGACAGGCCTATTCCAGGGGTAAGGTTTTTGTAGCGCCACTCTTCCAGGGGGCCGGCCAACAGAACAAAATCCTGGAAGCCATGGGGATGGGGATTCCTGTCGTCACCACTCCCTGGGTGCACCAGTCGGTACCGGCCCCGGATGGCAAAGCCATGGTTTTGGCCGGCACGGCCCGCGACTTTGCCCAAGTCATACTGACACTCCTGGAGGACGATTTGATGTGCGATCGGATCAGTGCCCATGCCTTATCCTTTTTACGTGACAACTATAGCTGGCCAGAGAGTGTTTCCCGGATGAACGATCATGCCTTTTTACCCCTCAACCGCCCCACCACCCATGCCCCAACTCCCCATTGAATTGCATCAAATCGAAGACGCCCTTGCCGACATACGGTCGGGTAAGGTCATCATTGTGGTGGACGATGAGGACCGGGAAAATGAAGGAGATTTCATTTGTGCGGCCGAAATCGTTACACCGGAAATCATCAACTTCATGGCGACACACGGGCGAGGATTGATATGTGCGCCCATTGATGAAACCCGGGCAGATGACCTGGGACTGGAACTGATGGTCTCCCGGAATACTGCATTGCATGAGACCGCTTTTACGGTTTCCATTGATCTCATCGGACATGGTTGTTCTACCGGTATTTCCGCTTACGACAGGGCCACGGGGATCCGCGCTCTGACCGATCCCGCGTTCAAGTCATCGGATTTTGCCCGTCCGGGACATATCTTCCCTTTGCGGGCTAAAACGGGCGGTGTTCTACGCAGAACAGGACATACCGAAGCCGCAGTAGATCTGGCGCGTATGGCAGGATTTTATCCGGCTGGGGTATTGGTCGAAATTTTGAATGAGGATGGATCCATGGCCCGTCTGCCACAATTGGTGGAGATCGCCACACGATTTGATCTGAAGATCATCTCCATCGCTCATTTGGTTGCTTACCGTTTGCAGCGAGAAAAATTGATACACCGGGAATACACCACTTCCCTGCCCTCCCCCATTGGTCCGCTCACATTCACCGCCTATTCCCAGGTCACAACCGGTGATGTCCATCTTGCCGTGCGTTTCGGGCAATGGGAACCGAATGACACGGTACCGGTCCGGGTACAGTCATCCATCCATTATCCCGAAATTCATCAATTGCTCAAGCCGGGCACGGCCGAGCGGTTCAACGCATTGCTCCGTCTTTTCCAGACGCATGGGCAAGGACTCCTGGTCATCATGTGTCACAGGGGCAAATTCGATCCATTGGTATGCCAATTGCGACA
>JAGFIW010000056.1 GCA_024103195.1 Saprospiraceae bacterium
TTCACAATTTCGTTTTTTTGTATTTGTGGGGGCAAGCCGCTATGTTCATTTTTGTATCGTGATCGAAAGATGATCATACAAACAGTCGAATTTGTTCATGGGATTATAATTAGGCTGGCGCCGGACAGTAAAAAGTTATTGTCCGGCGCCTCACCGACCCACGGCTGTTAAGGAGCTCTTAAACTGATAACAATCTGACAAAGAGCGCCGTTACGAATACGACATTGTTCATGGGATTATAATTTGAGCAAAGCGCCGTCATGAAAGCATGACGGCGCTTTTGCTTTTGAAGAGTTGGAGTTGGCATCCCTCAATGACCGACCTCTCGGAAACTTTTACCTTTGACCCGCTAAAATCCAGCCTATGAATCTGCACGAATACCAGGGAAAGGAATTGCTGCGTCGGTTTGGGGTACAGACCCAGGAAGGCATTATCGCTACTACGGTAGATGAAGCCTTGGCGGCCGCCCGAAAAGTGAGGTCCGACTTCGGCTCTGACTGGTGTGTCGTCAAAGCCCAGGTCCATGCTGGTGGTCGTGGAAAGGGAGGAGGGATCAAATTGGCCAAGAATGAAGATCAGGTCAGGGAGCATGCCGGCAATATCCTTGGCATGCGGCTCGTCACGCCGCAAACTTCCCGGGAGGGCAAACTCGTCAGGAAAGTCCTGATAGCCCAGGATGTTTATTATCCTGGAACCTCCGATCCCAAGGAATTCTACATCTCCATCCTGACCGACCGTGGGCGTCAATGCAATGTCATTATCTATTCGACAGAAGGTGGCATGGACATCGAATCGGTTGCCGAGCACACGCCGCATCTGGTTCACAAGGAATTCATAGATCCGGCACATGGCCTGCAGCCATTCCAGATCAACAAGATTGCCTTCAATCTTGGATTGGAAGGTCCATCCTTCAAACAGATGCGGGAATTCATCCGCCACCTGTATGAGGCTTTCATCAAGTCGGATGCCTCCCTTTTTGAAATCAATCCTTGCTTGAAAACCAGCGATGACAAGGTCATTGCTGTTGATGCCAAGGTGGTTCTTGATGACAATGCCTTGTTCCGTCACCCGGACCTCGCAGGCTGGAGAGATACGGAGGAGGAGGATCCTACAGAAGTCGAGGCCAGACAGCATCATCTCAATTACGTCAAACTGGAGGGCAACGTGGGATGTATGGTCAATGGTGCCGGCCTGGCCATGTCAACCATGGATATCATCAAATTGTCGGGCGGTGAACCGGCCAATTTCCTGGACGTGGGTGGCACCGCCGATGCCCAGCGGGTGGAACAGGCGTTCCGGATCATTCTCCGGGACGACAACGTAAAAGCCATACTGATCAACATCTTTGGCGGGATCGTCCGATGTGACCGGGTAGCTCAAGGCGTGGTTGATGCCTATCGCAACATCGGCAACATTCATGTACCGATTATTGTACGGCTACAGGGCACCAATGCAGACATCGCCAAAAAGATCATTGAGGAGTCTGGTTTGAAGGTGTATTCCGCCATTTTGCTTCAGGAGGCCGCTGACCTGGTCAATCAGGTTCTCAGCAGCCGCTAGACGGTCCTCTCGGAAAGGACCGACTGTTCCCCCAAGCTCTTTGGCAGGTTGGACGCGGAAGCATTAGTGAATCGGTAAGAGGTATTGACATTTTCTTAAATGTTCGGAGGCTGTCTTTCAGGTTGAACAGGAAACTTTTAAACCTGAAGCCATGAAACACCTTCCTGTCCTTTTGTTCGCTCTCTTTGCCGCCCCAATCGTCTCTCATGCCCAAATATCCATGGGCGTTCATGCCGGCATTCATACCAACAAGGTCCTCATCCGGGGCATTGCCGATGAATGGAAACCCAAACATCAATCCCTTACCACCTTCCAGGGGGGTGTATACTTCGACATACCCATCCAGAACGGATTCAGTTTTCAGCCGGGTTTGATGTATCTGGAAAAAGGATTCCGCGTCTCCCTTTCGACAGACGATTTCCAGCTGGGTGACATTCCCGTGGCAGCCGGTGTGGAGGCCATTCCGCGGCTCCAGTATCTGGAGGCCCCGCTTTTGGTCACCTATACGTATGGAGAAGGCATCGTCCAGCCCTATGTTTTTGCCGGACCTCAAATTGGCTATGCCGTTGACGGGTATATGGACTTTAAAGCCCGGGCCATTCTCACGTTTGACCTCGGTCGTGAAGACCTTGATCTCAAGGATGACATTTACAATCGTTGGGGTGTGAGTGGTGTCGCCGGATTGGGTCTTCGTCTTCAAACCGGCCCGGCCATGGTCTTCTTCCAGGGTAGCTACCAACAGGGCATCACCGATATGCTGAATACCCCGATCGTGGATATCCGCCTTTACCCTTACGGATTCAATCTGACCAGCGGTATCCGCTACACCTTCTGAATGGCAGCAGCACAATGGCCGACAGCCACACGAATGAGGCTGAAGGTAGAGCAATAAACGCCTATCGCCTGCTTAACGGGGCCGCCTTTTCGGTGGCCCCCTTTTTTAATTCTACACGGACCATTAAGGAGTCACCCGGACAGCCATCATTCCTTTTCTTGTTCCCCTGCCGAACGTTTGTTCTTCCACCAAAGCCAGGCAATGGTACCTACCAGCAGGTAAGGCATGGCCAGCATATACAGTATACCGGCATTAAGGCCTTTGCCGGCCGAACCTCCCGCCCTCATATTGGATTCCGCCGACATTTTGCACATCGGACATTGTGCCCAAATCTCGTTCGATATACCGGTGGTAATTACAATGGCGAAGACGAGGATCAATAATGGCATCCACTTACGCATAATAGGGCATTAGCATCAAATAACACAAAGGACCAGTAATTGTAACGTAAAGCCACACCGGGAAAACCCACCGGGCCAACCGTTTATGCCGCTCCACAAGGCCGGCATATCCCCTGATAAAGGTAAACAGAATGAAGGGAAGGATGATGGCTGCCAAAATCACATGGGTGATCAAAAGGATGAAATAGATGACCCTAAGTATGCCCTCTCCCCCATAACGGGTTTCAGGGGTCGTCAGATGGTAAACGACATAGGACAGCAAAAAGAGAAAAGACAAGCCCAGGGCCATGGTCATCCATCGCTGATGCACCAATCTTCGGCCGGATTTGATGGCGCGGTAACCCATCACCAGACACACAAAAGCCACTGCGTTGAGGGAGGCGTGCACAGGAGGGAGAAAGGAAAAGTCAATACCTGTATCCCATTTGATCTTCCGCATAAGGACGACAACAACCAATACAACACCACTGACTACCCATGCAAGCCGGTCCCATTTCCTGACATTTTGCTCGGGTGTATTCATTTTTCGGCTTCTCTTTTCAGTTGAGGCTTGCTCACCTTTTTGGGGGGCAGTAATACCGCCATTTCCGCTACGAGATTCTTGAGGACGACGGTCGTATCCAGGTTCATGTGACGGCGCATTTCACCCTTCGGATCGATCAGGATCAGGTCGGGCGCCATTTCAGCACCCGGTGCTTTCCACAAAGCTGACCAACTTTGCATCAGACTGTCAGGTATATGGAATACTTTCCATTGCGCGGTATCCTGGGGAATGGGATGTTGACGGGCACTCCCGGGCAAGTAGGTGTAAAATTTGACATCTTCCCGATCGTCAAACTGATGATGCAGCAGTCGGAAAATACGATCTGCCTCCCGTTGAAGGATGGAATCTTTAACGAGGGCAACCAGGGATACTTGTCCCTCATACGAAGCAGTACCATCCCGGGCATCCGTATCCGGTACCCAGGATTTGACCGGAGGGGGACCCAAACGGGACAACTGGTCGAGATGGTCCTTGCGGTAGGCCAGGCCCTCTCTGAGATAAAACCAGGAAACCGCCGGCGTAACGACCAGCAACAGGAAAAGCGCGAATAGCTGAAAGGCCACCCTTGACCTGGGCGGCCTTTCATCAGCGTTGGATGGATTCATACAGCGCGCAGGTTACGCGAATGAAACACCATACATCATCATTGGTTGTGCCCGGATGCGTCGGATTCCGTTGCGGAAGGCGCAGATACGGGCAAGGCGCCGGCTTCAATGCGGTCCCGGTCCTGAACCACTTTCCGGTTGTGCTTCCAGTGGTTCCCCTCGTTGAAGAAGGCAATGATGGCCCATATCAGCAGCATGGTGGGGAGAAGTACGCTATACACCAGGCCTTTGACTTCATACCGCATGTGCATAAACTCGTAAATGATGAAGTAGGCCTTGTAAAGGCTCATCCCGATCATCAAAGGGTACATGATCCATTTGGGCATGGAAAATCCATGCACCAAATGGCCATTACCCAACAACGCGATCAGTACTTCAACAATCGTGATGATTCCGAGCAGGATAAGACCTTTGAAAACGACTTTTTTAGCCTCTTCGATATTGTGATGTTCCATTGGATGCAGCATTTAGGGATTACAGGAGATAGAATACCAGAAAGACAAATACCCATACCAGGTCCACGAAATGCCAGTAGAGTCCGATTTTCTCCACCATTTCGTATCCGTTCTTACGGGCGGCATACAAACCGCTGGCCGCATTGATCATAATGATCAACAGGAAGACAACGCCGGAAAAGACGTGGAATCCGTGGAATCCTGTAATGAAAAAGAACAGGGCACCGAATGCCTTGGGACCGAATTCCTGTTGCAGCACCTGGCCATCGGTGGTCTGATACTTTCTTTGGATCCAATCACCTGAATCGTGGTCCTTGTGGATCAAATAGCTCTGGCCTGCGGTAAATGTTTCAGCCTCCTGACTGGCCGAATAGGGATGACCATGTGCATCCTCCAGGTATTGACCATCGGAAGTGTGCTTACCGAAAGGATTAACGGAGACGGACATGTTCTCCGTTTTGATCAGCGTTGTCCATTCCCACGCCTGACAACCCAGAAAGGCGAGTCCTCCCAGGATGGTCATACCCATCCAGAAGACCACTCCTCTCCTGTTTTCCCTTTGACCTTCCTGCACCGCGCGCACCATGGTGACCGAGGATGCGATCAGGACAAAGGTCATGATGGTCACGAAGATCAGTGGAGCCCCATGGACGCCGCCCGGGAGTGAAGAGAATACGAAATCAGGCACGGGCCATGTCGGGCTGCTGAAGCGCAAGGCCCCGTAAGCGATCAGAAATCCTGCAAATGTAAAGGCATCAGACAGGAGGAAATACCACATCATCAGCTTGCCATAGCTGGCCCGAAATGGTGATTTTCCCCCTTCCCACAGGTTCTGATCGTTTTCAGTGGCATGAGCGCCGACTACTGCTGTATCCATAGCCAAAGGAGATTCAGAGTTTATTGGAGAATAAGAAAGATCAACAGATAGACCCAAAGGGCATCTACAAAATGCCAGTAGGTCGCAGACAAGTCCAGGTAGAGTTTCCGTCTTGGCGTAAAACCACGACCTCTCATAGTACCATTCAGCGTGAGCATCCAGGCAGCCAACCCACCCAGGACGTGCATGGCATGAAATCCGCTGATGACATAAACGAAGGATCCGGACGGATTACCATTGAGCGGGATGCCAATTTCCACGAGGGCCAGCCAGCCCATGTACTGAAGGCCAATGAAAACCAATCCCAGGCCAAGGGTGGCGAGCAGCCAACCCTTGAGTGCCATGGTTTGACGGCGTGCAAAAGCTTTTCTGGCGGCCTCAGCGGTCAAGCTGCTGACTACCAGGAAAACGGTGGAGACAAAAAAGAGGTCCGGAAGCCGGAATTCCAGCCAATTGCCGGCGGATTTGCGTACGACATAGGCGGAAGTAAAGGCGGCAAACATCATGACCATGCTGGCAATGGCCAGCAGCAGGGCAAATTTCCGGGATTGGAATATCCGGGATTGATCGCTTTTGTCCGGCCAGGTGATGGCTTCGTTCATTGACCCAACCATTTGTCCAGGTAGAGCGCAGAAAGCGCCACCGGGAGGTAAATAAAGGAAGCAAATAGCAGCCTGCGCGCCGAGGACCTGTTTTGTTGCTGGAGCAATTTCCATCCGCACCAGGTGTAGTGAAGCGCGGTTATAATCAGCAATGCCATCCCTGCCTCACCGATGAATCCGTAGGCATATTGCATCAGGGGAAGTACAATCAGCATGCCCGCATAAAGGGTGGATTGGCGTGCGGTATGACGGCCCGGGATGCCATCGGCTTCAGGCAACATCCGAAATCCGGCACGGCGGTAATCCTCAAATCCCAGCCAGGCGATGGCCCAGAAATGCGGGAATTGCCAAAAAAACTGAAGGGAAAAGACAAAAAGACCCTCATGGGTGAGTGACCCGCTTCCGCTGACCCAACCGATGAAAACAGGCATGGCACCAGGTATCGCGCCCACCAGTACGGCGATCGGATGAATGCGTTTGAGGGGTGTATAGACAAACGCATACAAGATGAATGACACCATCCCCAGCAAAGCTGCCCATACATTGATGGCGGCCAGGAGAAAGACACCGGCGAGGCAGGAAATTCCGGCAAACAGAACCACCTGAGAGACTGTAAACCGGCCTGTCACCAGGGGGCGCTGGGCCGTGCGCTCCATCAACCGGTCGAAATCCTTTTCCAAAACCTGGTTCATGGCATTGGCGGCAAACGTCACCAACAGGCCACCGGCCAAAACCAGCGATGCGATGGCCGGCGAGAATTGGGTAGCGCCCAAAACATAACCCATGAAGGAAGAAAACACGACAAACAAGGTGAGCCGCATTTTCACCAACGCCGAAAATGCGTTCCACAGGGATGAATGTCCATTCATCCAGGTAGTAGTAGCAACAGGCGGGTTGGATTTGATTTTCATCATATTCATGGATAACGGGACGCGGTATTAATATCCGTGATCTTTTTCTCCCTCTTCCATGGGCACAATTTGCGGGATGAATTCATGGCCATCCTTTCCATAATCATAGGGCCAGCGATGCACAACAGGGAGATTGCCGGGCCAGTTGCCGTGAGGTGGATCGATAGGTGCCGTCCACTCCAGGGTAGTTGCCTTCCAGGGGTTTTTGGTCGTCTGCAATTTGCCTTTGAAAATGCTGTAAATGAAGTTGATGACAAAGAGCACCTGGAGGGCAAAGGCCAAAATGGCCGCCACCGTGATGAACTTGTTCATATCGGCGAAGTGGGAAAAAGCGTCGAAGTTGTCGAATGAGTAATAGCGCCTCGGCACACCAGCCATTCCCAGATAATGCATGGGCCAAAAGATCAGATAAGCGGCCAACATGGTGCCCCAAAAATGGATCTGACCCATCGTTTCATTCATGAAGCGGCCAAACATCCGGGGGAACCAGTGATAAATCCCGGCAAACATCCCGAAGAAGGCGGCAACCCCCATGACGATATGGAAGTGGGCCACAACAAAATAGGTGTCATGTAACTGGATGTCCAGGGTCGAATTGCCCAGGAATATTCCGGTAAGGCCACCTGAAATGAACATGGAAACAAATCCGATGGCAAACAAACTGGCGGCATTGAACCGTATGTTGCCCCGGTAGAGGGTGCCAATCCAGTTGAACACTTTGACGGCTGACGGCACGGCAATGATCAGGGTGAACAAGACGAAGAAATTGGACAGGAAGGGATTCACGCCGGACATGAACATGTGATGGGCCCAAACGATAAAGGAGAGGAAACCGATGGCGAGCATGGAATAGACCATGGCTTTGTATCCGAAAATCGGCTTCCTGGAGTGGACGGATAGCACCTCCGACACCAGGCCCATGGCCGGCAGGATGATGATATATACTTCCGGATGACCGAGGAACCAAAACAGGTGTTGGTACAGAATCGGACTACCCCCGACATTCTCCAGGGCCTGACCTCCGATAAAAATCTCGCTGAGGAAAAAGCTGGTTCCCAGGCTACGATCAAAGATGACCAGGAAGAAGGCGGCTGCTACCACGGGGAAGGAAAGTAGCCCGAGTATGGCCGTGATGAAAAATGCCCAAATGGTCAGCGGCATACGCCACATATTCATCCCTTTGGTACGCAGGTTGAGCACGGTGGTGATGTAGTTGATACCCCCCAACAAAACGGAAACCACAAACAAGACCAGACTCAAGGTCCACATGGTCATGCCGGCCCCTGAACCTGAAGAGGCCTGAGGCAGGATGCTGAGTGGCGGATAGGCGGTCCACCCCCCCGAGAAGGGACCGGTACTCAGGAACAGGGACAAAAACATGACCACACTGGCCAGGAAAAAGAACCAATAGGAAAACATGTTGAGCAGGGGTGACGCCATATCGCGGGCACCCAACTGGAAAGGAATCAGCAGGTTACTGAAGGTTCCCGAAAGGCCGGCCGTCAATACGAAGAATACGATGATCGTACCGTGCATGGTGACCAACGCATAGTAGAATTCCGGTGCCAGCGTTCCAATCCCCTCGGCATTGACAGTGATCCATTTGCCCAGGAGAGGCTTGAGCCACGCCAGGCTTTCCTCGGGGAAACCGAGTTGAAGACGGAAGATCACGGACATGAATGCTCCGACCAATCCCCAGAACATGCCGGTAAGCAGAAACTGGCGCGCGATCATTTTGTGATCCTGGCTGAAGACATAGTGGGTAATGAAGCTGGTTTGATACTTGTCCCCATGATGGTGCTCATGAAAATGGTCATCAAAGCCATTTTCCTTGAGCAGGACTTCTTCATCCCAGGTTTTGAGAGTTGCCATGTTTTCCCGGTTTAGGTCTTGAATTATTTGTTGATAACACGGAATTCCGTCCGGCGGTTGGCCGCTCTACCTTCTTCCGTATCATTGGCCGACAAAGGCCGGGCACTGCCAAATCCCTCGGCGGTGAGGCGATCGGCGGGGATGCCCTGGGTCACGAGGTACTGAACAACGGCTTCGGCCCTTTGAAGGGACAGGGTTTGATTGGCGGCTTCGTCGCCCACATTATCGGTATGTCCTTCAATGCTGATGCGAAGGGCAGCATTCTCCCTGAGGGCACCGGCGAGTTGATCCAACTCATACCGGCTATCGGCGGTCAGGGTAGCCGACCCGGTTTCGTAGTTGACATAGCGGAGAGGCAGTGTTTTGCTGGAGAAGTCTTCCGCCTGGAGGACTTCTTTCAGGCTGGCACCGAACTCGGCGGCGCGTGCCTTGACCTCGATTTCGAGAATCCTGCCTTTGAGCGGATCTTCATCTCCATTCCTGATATTGCCCAAATAATAGGAGGACTGCTGTTTCAGCCATTCCTGGTATTCCTCCTCACTGACAATCCGGACAATTCGACGCATGGAGAAGTGGCCACTGCCACACAACTCTGCACAAGCGAGCTCATACTCGAATTTTTCCCATTTCTGAGGACCTTCAGGGTCTTCGGGATCTGCGGGTACCTGGTATTCCGGATACTTGCTCAATTCCTTGCGGTATTCCTCGGTCGTTTTGGTCGGTGTAAACACAAAATAGGTAGGGATCCCCGGCACTGCATCCATCTTGACGCGGAAATGCGGGAGATAGAAGTTGTGCAGGACATCCCGCGCAATGATTCTGACACGAACCTTCTTGCCGACGGGCAGGACGAGTTCGGAGGGCTGGAAGTCATCGTGATTTTTGACATCAGTCCAATCCTGGCCTATGGGATTGAGGCCGGTAATGAGCTTGTAATTCCGGGCGCCGAGTCTGCCGTCTTCCCCCGGATAGCGCAGGAGCCAGTTGAACTGGACACCTGTGGCTTCGATTTCGATATGCTCTTCGTCTTCACCGACATCGGCCATGATCTCATTCCAGGCATCAAGGCCCCCGATGACCAGCAGAGCCATAACGACGGCGGGAATAATGGTCCACACCAGCTCTAGCTTGTCATTGTGGGCGATGAAGTCGGCTTTGCGTCCGCGCCGGCCCCGATATTTCCAGGCAAACCAGAAGAGGGCGATGTGGGTGATGACGAAAACGATACCCGTGAAGAACAGGGTGATATTGAAGAGGAAATCAATGGACCCACCGTGTTCGGAAGCTGCCTGGTGAGGGCCGAATCCCAGCATCCAGTTCTTGTAATAAAGCGATGACCAGATACATCCGCCCAGGAAGACAACCATGAAAATCACGGAGAGCATCCCGTTCCATTTGTTTGTTTCCATCTGGGCGTCTTCCTCTCCGCGGATGGAGGAAGCCAGTTCCGTCACCTTCCCGATCTGTACAATGACGATCGTGATCAGGATGAGGCATATGAAGATGAGTAAAGCGGTCATTTACCAGATTATTGAACGTGATGGTGTAAGCTTTCAGCCAGGAATGGGTCGTTTTTGGGGAGGAGTGGCGCTTTTTCCAGCCTGGTGAAGACAAACCAGATGAAAAAGGCCAAAAAGCCCAGAAAGGTGCCCCATTCCAACAGTCCGGGAATGGTAAACCCGGCTGCAAAATCGCTGTGGTGGTGAGCGGCTTCAGCAGCGCCGCCTTCAGTTCCATGATGGGCCAGCACTTCGTGCGTGGTGTGCAGAACACCGGGTTTGATCATCTGGAAAAAATCCAGAAATCGCCCGAGAAGAACCGCCAGGGAAACAAAGAACAAGGTGCCCACCTTTCTTTTGGTGTCATTCCGCATCAGGACAAAGAAGGGAAGCAGGAAATTGATGACCAGATTGCCATAAAACAGGACGGGGTATTCGTTGATCCTGGTATGGAAATATACCGTTTCCTCCCCGACGTTGCCGTACCATATCAGCATGTATTGGGAAAACCACAGGTATGTCCAGAAGATGCTGAAGGCAAAGAGATACTTGCCGAGATCATGCAAGTGTTCGGTAGTCACAAAAAGCATGACCCCTCTGGCGTGGAGGTAGATGATCATCAGGATGGTCAGGGCCATAAATGCTACAAACCAACTGGCGGTCGTGTACCAGGCAAAGAGGGTACTGTACCAATGGGAGTCGACGGACATCACCCATTGCCAGATCAGGGCTGCACTGGTGAATCCTCCGACCGGGAGAAAGATGGCGGCATACTTTTTATAGGTGCGGTACTGTCTGAAAGAAGCATCCCCATTGTTGTCTTCGCTGATCGACAATTTGCGCATGGGCCGGGCGAAAAGGAAATACCAGATGCCGACGATCAGCAGCGTTCCGAAGGTGTACCAGTACTTGTTGAGGAATCCAGCCTTACCGGAAAGCACCGGATCGGCCTTTACCGCCTCTGTGTCCGACCAGTGGTACAGATGGTGCAAATGTCCCCACAGCCCTGCAATGACTACGAGCAAAAGGGCCAAACCCGCCAACAAAAACAAGGAGTAACTTTCCCACAGCCTTTTGACAACGGTGTGCCAGCCGGCATAAGCCGTTGTAAATGCGGCGAGTACAAAAAGTGCCACAAAGGAGATGCCGGTAAAAAACACAGCATTCATCAGGTAATTGGACCAGAAGCGGGAGTGCAAAGCGTCATCTCCCAGGAAGGTGATGACCATGCACAAAACGCCCAGGCCCATAAATCCGAAGAGGACCGAACGCTCGCGTTTCGTCATGGTGAAAGTAAGGTCTCCGGTATGCATCGCCATGGTGAGTGGTTTGACTTATTGACTTAGAGGATCATTGCTGGGGTTGGTCTCCTGCCGGACCGTTGGCGGTGGCAGCAGCACTGGTCAGCGTATTTTCAGATTCGTTGTAGGTCTTTTTGGCTACCGCCGCCTGGAGGGAGCGGATATAATGAATGACCTGCCATCTCTCTTCATAGGAGAGTTTGTCGGCATAACCGCCCATTACATTTTTGCCATACATGATACTGTGATAGAACCGCCCCTCGGTAGCAGCAATGAAATCTTCGGAAACCAAATTGGCCGGCTGGGCAGGATACACTCCGCCGTCATCGCGAACCAGATATCCGGCGCCATCCGCTTTCTCACCATGGCATATGCCGCAATAAATGGTGTAGAGTTCTTTGCCGCGTGCGATGCCACTATCGGTGATCGGGAATGGATTGGTGCGTATCTCGGCCATCGCCTGGGCGCGCGATTCTTCCGTATCGACATATGGGTAAGGCACGGCCCCATTGGGCGGCAGAGACATGTCATTCGGATTGGCGGCGACATCGGAGGCTGGTGCTCCCGCGAAGCCCCGGGCGATGGTGCCATGGACCGGAAGCCGGGGTTGAGCGAGATCACGGCGTTTGATGACACTTTCTTCATCCCAGGTATTGGGGCCGTAATCAAAGGCCACATTGGCTTCGTAGGCCACGGAATGTGCCATATCGGGCATGAATTCGCGCCCTGTGCGATCTCCCTCCGCCGGAGAGCAGGATGACATGAGCGCCAGGGCAAGGGCCCCGCTAGTGCAAAAAATCAAGGACATGTATCTGCGCATGGGTCGGGAATTAAAGGGATTTGGCATGGATTTCTTCTGCTCCGGTCCTGGTCAGAAAATCGCGCAGGCGCTGGATCTCTTCCGGGGCACAGTGATCCGCATCGAATGCGATACAGAATTTGTCATCCGTGATACGGTCATCGAGGACGGGATTGGTCACACCAGGTCCCAGGCCACACACCGTATAGAAGGACACCACCATACCTATAGCTGCAAACAAGACCGTCAATTCAAAGGTAATGGGGATGAAGGAGGGAACAGACCAATAGGGTTTGCCACCAAAAATGATGGGCCAGTCACGGGTAAAGATCCAGGTCATGCCCAAAAAGGCGGTCAATGTGCCCAGAGCGCCAAATACAAATCCGGCAATATGCAAGCGGGATTCCTCCAAATGCATGGCTTTGTCGAGCCCATGGACAGGAAACGGCGTGTACACATCCATGATATCGAGATGCTGATGATGCGCCTCTTTGACGGCCTTCAACAGGATTTCCTCGTCGTTGTAAAGTCCAAAAACGACCTCTTTATGCTGCTTTTTCATAGGTGAGTTTCTACAGACGAGTGATCAGTGAGCGGATTCCTGAACAGTTTCTTCCTTGTTGTGACCCCCTTTGGCTTTAGAGCCGATATACTGGTCGCCGGCGGTCTTGAGGATATGCTTGACCTCGGCGATGGCCACTACGGGCGCCACCCTGGTGAACAGGAGATAAAGGGTGAAGAAGAGTCCAATGGACCCTACATAGATGCCGATTTCAACCCAGGTGGGTGTGTAATAACTCCAGCTTGAGGGCAGGTAATCACGTGCCAGGGTGGTGGCGATAATGACAAAACGCTCAAACCACATTCCTATATTGACAAAAATGCTCATCAGGAATGTCCAGAAGATGGATCGGCGAATCTTTTTGAACCAGAATATCTGGGGGGAGAGCACATTGCAGGCCATCATACCGAAGTAGGACCACCAGTAGATCCCGAAGGCGCGATTAAAAAAGGCGAACTGCTCATAGATATACCCGGAATACCAGGCAATGAACAGTTCGGTGAGGTAGGCGACACCGACGATGGTCCCCGTCAATAGGATCACCTTGTTCATCGACTCGATATGATTGATGGTGATATACTGTTCGAGTTTGAGCAGTTTTCGCGTGATCAACATCAGGGTTTGCACCATGGCAAAGCCGGAGAAAATGGCCCCGGCGACGAAGTACGGCGGAAAAATAGTGGTATGCCAACCCGGGATGACGGAGGTGGCAAAGTCAAAGCTCACAATGGTGTGCACGGAAAGAACGAGGGGGGTGGCCAACCCAGCCAGGATGAGGGAGAGGGATTCCCAGCGTTGCCAGTGTTTGGCCGAGCCCGTCCACCCGAAGGAGAGCAGGTTGTACATCTTCTTGCGAAACCCGGATGCCCTGTCGCGAACAGTAGCGAAATCGGGTACCAGTCCTGTATACCAGAAGAGCAGCGATACGGTAAAGTAAGTACTGATGGCGAAAATGTCCCAGAGCAGCGGGGAATTGAAATTGACCCAAAGCGGCCCGCGTGTATTGGGATAGGGGAACATGAAGAAGTCAAACCAGGGCCGGCCGGTGTGAATGGCCGGGAAAAGGCCGGCACACATGACGGCGAATATGGTCATGGCTTCTGCCGCGCGGTTGACCCCTGTGCGCCATTTCTGGCGGAACAGCAACAGAATGGCGGAAATGAGGGTGCCGGCATGACCAATACCGATCCACCAGACAAAGTTGGTGATATCGTAGCCCCAACCGATAGTCCTGTTGAGATTCCAGCTACCAATACCGAACCAGATGGTCCAGGCGATGGAAAAGAAACCGAAGGTCATGACCGCCCCGGAAACCATAAAGGCGATGATCCAGGACAAACTTGGGGCTTTTTCGGTAGGGCCGCAAAGGTCCTCCGAGATATCATGGTAGGTTTTCCCTCCTTCGATCAAAGGCTCCCGCACGGGAGCGATTGGGGTATGCATATCGCTTGGGCTTTTGCGTGTTTAATGGTATCAGCTTTCCAGTGATGCATGACGGTTGAGCACTTTGGCCCGGTAATTCACCGATGGTCTCGTATTGACCTCCTCAAGAACCTGATAGACGAGTGGGGACTCCAATTCACTATGCAGCCTTCCTTCCTTGTCGTTGAGGTCTCCGAAGGTGATGGCCCCGGTCGGGCATGCCGTCATACAGGCAGATTTGACATCCCCATCCCGGAGTGGGCGACCTTCCTTCTTGGCGGTCAGCTTTCCTTCCTGGATGCGTTGTACACAGAAGCTGCACTTTTCCATGACGCCCCGTGACCGAACGGTCACATCGGGATTGAGGACCATGCGCGTGAGGTTGTCGGCGCCGAAGGGCAGTTCCTCCTGACCTAGGCGAGGCTCATTGACCGGGAATATGTCGGCCTTGGTGTAATCCAGCCAGTTGAAGCGCCGAACCTTGTACGGACAGTTGTTGGCACAGTAACGGGTACCGATACAGCGGTTGTAGGCCATTTGGTTGAGCCCTTCCGAGCTGTGGTTGGTCGCCGAAACCGGACAAACGTTCTCGCAAGGGGCGTTGTCACAATGTTGGCACAACATGGGCTGATAAACCACATTCGGGTTTTCCAGATCGCCATAGAAATAGCGGTCTATGCGCAACCACGTCATTTCATGGTGACGGAAGACTTCTTTTTTGCCGACGACAGGCACATTGTTTTCCGCCATACAGGCCACCGTGCAGGCACCACAACCAATACATGCCGAAAGGTCGATGTGCATCCCCCAGTGGTGACCCAACTGGTAGATGTCCGAGTAGTCGGGATAGAGAGTCTTTTCATTCAGGCTCTGGAAAGCGGTGCGCTTTTCCCTGATCCTGGTCTCAAGGCCTTTAACCTCTTCAAGGGTACCCTGGAATATGATGGAGCGATCCACCAGTGAACCCTGATATCCCTCGCCGATCGTGGCGACGGTCTTTTCGTCCACATTGATGGTCTCACCGTTCTTCTCCTGCCCCTTTACCCCCATGGTATGGTGATGCTGGACGCAGGCAAATTCCTTGTCACGCCCGGACTTGCCGGACACCTGTACTTCGCTGACAAATGAGCGGGAATACCCTTCCCCGGAAATATGGGTCCATCCCCTCGTGTCCGTTCCCACCTGAAGACCGGTGGTCCCGACCACTTCGCGACCATAACCCAGGGCCAGGGCATAGGTGCCCTCGGCCAGACCAAACTGATGAACGATGGTGACCTCTCTTTCGATACCATTGGCCGTAAGCAGGACCTTGTCGCCATCCTGTAACCCTTTGAACATGGTGTAGGCATTGCCGCCATCCCAGCCAATCGGAACAAACAAATAATTGCCCCACACGCAGCGGGTCACCGGATCGGGCATCTCCTGCAGCCAGGGATTGCCGGCAAACTGACCGGCACCCATGTTGACGGTTTCGAAACAAATCAATTCCTCCCCGGTGCCCGGTTTGGAGATCTGACCGGCCAACGTGGTAACATCCATTTGGCAGGTTGGCGCTGCACCCGCCGCAGACAGTGCCAGGAGGCCATCATGGAGGCTGCTTTCCCAGAAGGCGGTGAAACTGGCGAATTTGCTCTGTGCCGGAAACAACTGTTCCTGCCAGTACTTTTTCAGGAATTCGTAATAGGGTTGCTCCGCGGTGCGATCCCATTGATCACTTCCTACCCACACGAGCAGACTTTCTTCCCATTGACGGGTCTTGAACAGCGGTGCAATGGTGGGCTGCATCAGGTAAACCTGATCAGCTTTGGGTTGGGCATCCCCCCATGATTCGAGTCCGTGGGAGGCGGGCGCCACCCACTGGCACAATGCCGCTGTCTCATCGAGGGTCAGGCTGCACGATACCCTTGTCTTGACTTTTTGCATGCCTTCGGCGAAAGACTTGCCGAAGGCGGCATCAAACACCGGATTCCCGTCCAAAACCACCAATGCATCCACCTTGCCAGACTGCATGTCATCCACGAGGGATTTCATAGCCCGGTCACTTCCCTGTCTCTGGAGGGAGTAATCGGAAAAAGTGATGGTCGTGTCGTGTGCCCCGAGCGCTTCGTTCATCCGGGCAATCAAGGCTTGTTCGGCCGGGTTGTTGGCGTCACTGACCACAAGGGCCATACCGTTGGCTGCGAGGAGTTCTTCAGCAACCCGTGACAAGGCCTGGGCGGCACGGTCATTAACCGATGGCGCCGTGATGGCGGCCAGCCCCCGGGCGCGGGCAATGGCATTATAAAGGGTCGCGATGGCGGCTCCTTGTTCGGACGGCTTGATCAGAATGCGGTGATCGGCATTGGAACCCGTCAGCGACATATAACTTTCCACCTGATAGTGACGGGACATGGCAGGATTGGCGGTGTCCGTGATGCGGCGTCCCGCAGCGTAGTCGCGGGCATACTCGACCGGGGAAATCCAGGTGCCGAGAAAGTCCGCACCAAAGCTGACAATCACCTTGGCCTTGTCAAAATGATAGGACGGCAAAACACGTTTGCCGAAGCACATTTCCTGGGCATCCAGCAGTCCGGAAGCCGAAACGGGATCATACTGTATCCAGGCAGCTCCGGGACGCGCGTTGACAAAGGCCTGGATGGCTGCCCGGGCAGTAGGACTGGCTACCGTGCGGGAGACCAACCGGATGGACGTGGCGGCGGCAAGCGCCTGGCCAACTTCTTTGTCGAGTTCGTCCCAGGAGGCATAGGCGACCTTGCCTTCCTGTACGCGACCGGCATCCTGAAGCCGGTTGGTATCATAGAGGGAGAGGACGGAAGCCTGTGACCGGGCATTGGTGCCACCGCGGGTCAGCGGGGCAAGCGCGTTGCCTTCCACTTTGATAGGCCGTCCTTCCCGGGTCTTGACCAGGACAGGGACCACATCTCCTCCATCCACCCAGGCACTGGCATAATAAGTAGCGACGCCCGGAACGATCGCATCCGGTTTGATGACGTAAGGGATGGCTTTCTTGACGGGTATTTCGCAACTGGCGGCAACGGTCGCTGCACCGAGACTGAAACCGAGGAATTTGAGGAAGTCTCGCCGGGAGGATTCCACGCGTTCCATGGCGCCGTCACCGGAAAGGGTCTCCAGAAGGGATTCTTCCGGAAATTCACGGTGTGCGGCTTCCAGTACCTCAGGGTCGTTGCGCAGATCCTGCGCGCTGATCCAAATCTCCTTGCTGGGCTGCTTCATAAACAGGGAAGTATGGGAAGTAGGAATAGGCTTTTTGTCACAATCAATAATGGCACTTCTGGCATTCCGTGCCCCCGATGTCCTCGACAGTCACCTTCTGGCGTTGGCCGGAGGCCATTTCCCGGTGGTACCTCTCGTAGGACTGGTAGTAGGGATTCTCACCGAATTTGACTTCGGTCTCCCGGTGGCAATTGATACACCAACCCATGGAAAGGGTGGCGTACTGCTTGACCACACTCATCTCTTCTACTTTGCCGTGGCAATCCTGACAGGCTACCTTGCCCACTGCGACATGCTGGGCATGGTTGAAATAGACATGATCCGGCAGGTTGTGGATCCGCACCCATTCGATCGGGCCGGCGAGTGAGGATTTTTGTTCGTTGGTCAGGGATGCAACCACGTGCTCCCATTGGTCTTTGACCGCTTTTTCACCCTTGTTGTCCAGGGACACCAATTCATTGTCGGCGACATAATTGTCGGCGATCCACTTCTTGTATATGGCTTCCACCTCTTCGCGGGACATGTTCTCGTAGTTGTCGATATAGGTGTCGGTATTGGGATTGTATCCCACAGAAGCGAAGATCTTGGTCAACTCGGCGGTCCCGTAGGTCGAGCCTTTCTTGATGGCCTTGTGACAATTCATGCAGGTATTGGTGGCGGGGATGACGGCGTGTTTGCTCCTGCGAGCCCCGTCATGGCAGTACTGGCAATCAATTTTATGGACGCCGGCGTGGGTGGCGTGAGAAAACTTGACCGGTTGCTCGGGGGCGTAGTTCTGCTGACGTCCGAAGGCTATGGCATTGTTGACGGTAGTATAGCCGCCGAGTACGACGAGGGCGAAGATCACGAAAGCGATGACCGAGCGGGAAGTCAGGATTTGGGCCAGGGTGCGGCGCGGGGCATCAAATTCGCCGGCGGCCACCTTGTTCATATGGTCGAGGTTGGCAATGATCCTGGCCAGGACGACTGCAATGATGGCCAGAAGACCGGCCAAAACGGCATAGATCAGGAAGTAATTGGTCTTGGGCTTTTCGGCCACGGCAACGGCATCTCCGGCCGGAGCGGGGGTCCCACCTTCCGTCCCCGTGTAAACCGCATCGACATAGAGAAGTATGGAAGCGATATCATCATCGGTCAGGTTGGGGAACGGGTTCATCAGCACCTTGTTCCAGTCGTTGTAAAGAGCAACGGCATAGGGGTCCCCGCTGGCAATAACGGCCTGGCTGTTGCGGATCCAGGCGTAAAGCAAATCTTCTCTGCCGGCCCAACGCTCCTGTGTCCCGCCCAATGCAGGACCCGTGAGCTTGTCCTTCATGTTGCGGTTGTGGCATTGGGCACAGTTGGCCTTAAACAAATCCTTGCCTGCAGCTACGGATGGTTGTGCGGGCAGGGCAGTAGAAGACCAAAGCGAAACTACAGCGATTAAAAAGCTGAATAACAGGCACTTATTCACCATAGCAGGGGATTGTCAGTTTTTCGTCACGGCAAAAATACAATTAGGTCTCACCTGAGCAAATGAAAAGCCGAAAGGGGATGGCTATTTAGATGTGTTCTAAATAACTACACGGAAACCTCGGCTTTGATATGGGGATGCGGATCATAGTTGCGCAACTCGAAATGTTCGAACCGGAAATCAAAGAGATCCGTCACGGAGGGGTCCAGGTGCATGTGGGGCAGGGTGCGGGGTTGACGCGTGAGTTGTTCCCTGGCCTGGTCCATGTGATTGTTGTACAGATGCAGGTCGCCAAACGTATGGATGAATTCCCCCGGACGGAGGCCGGTCACCCTGGCAATCATGAGGGTCAGCAAGGCATAGCTGGCAATATTGAACGGAACTCCGAGAAAAGCGTCCGCCGATCGCTGGTAGAGCTGACAAGAGAGCCGGCCTTCGGCGACATAAAACTGGAACAGGCAATGACAGGGGCTGAGCGCCATCTGGTCGAGGTCGCCCACGTTCCAGGCGGATACCACCATTCGCCGGGAATCCGGTTGGTGGCGAATGGTATGCAAGAGTTCGGATATCTGATCATGCGTCCGTCCATCCGCTCCCTGCCAGGACCGCCACTGGTGTCCGTACACGGGACCCAGGTTGCCCTGTTCATCCGCCCATTCGTTCCATATCCTCACCCCGTTTTCCTGCAGGTACTGCACATTGGTATCTCCCCGTAAAAACCAGAGCAATTCATAAATAATGGAACGGAGATGCAGTTTTTTGGTCGTGACGAGCGGGAAGCCTTCCTCCAAATCGAAGCGCATCTGGTAGCCGAATACACTCTGAGTGCCGGTCCCGGTGCGATCGCTTTTCGGTGTACCTTTATCGAGAATGTGCCGGAGTAGGTCGTGGTATTGGCGCATGGTGTCCGGTTTGCCCAAAGCTACGAACTGCCTGCCTATTGGTCTGTTATCCATCCAAAATCCATCCATGACTTACCGCAGTCTTCAGGCGTGTGTCCGGGATCTCGAAGCCACCGGTCAACTATTCCGTATCCGTTTTGAAACAGATCCCGACCTGGAAATGGCGGAAATCCATCGCAGGGTCTTTGAAGCTGGGGGGCCTGCCCTCCTCTTCGAGCGTGTCAAGGGGTCCCCTTTCCCTGCTTTGTCCAATTTGTATGGCACGCGTGAACGGACGCGATTTCTCTTCAGGGACACCTTGCGCGGGTTGGACCAGGTCATCCAATTGAAAGCCGATCCTTCTCGTCTTCTACGTTCACCGTCCCGTTATTGGAAAACTCCTTTTACGGCCCTTCGGGGATTACCGGTCAAACGGTCGTCAGCTCCCGTTCTTCACGGTACCACGACCATCTCCCAACTCCCGCGCATCAAAAGCTGGCCCATGGATGGTGGTGCTTTCATAACCCTGCCCCAGGTCATCTCTTTCCCCCCCGGATCCCACCGGGTCATGCAATCGAATGTCGGCATGTATCGCATCCAACTCGATGGCAACGACTACGCGAAAGAAAAAGAGATAGGTCTGCACTATCAGATCCACAGAGGTATCGGCATTCATCACACCCAGTACAAAACCAGTAATGAGCCATTTCGTGTCACCATTGCGGTCGGAGGACCGCCGGCGAATGCTTTTGCGGCCATAATGCCTTTGCCGGAAGGCCTCTCCGAACTGACCTTTGCCGGCATGCTGGGCGGGCATCGGTTTCCTTATCATTTCAGAGACGGTTACTTCATGGCCAATGAAGCGGATTTCTGCCTTACCGGGACCATTCGTAAAGAGGGCCTCAAGCCGGAGGGCCCCTTCGGCGACCATCTCGGTTACTACAGTCTGACCCATGATTTTCCGGTCATGGAGGTCGATAGGGTGTGGCATCGAAAGGATGCGATCTGGCATTTCACGGTGGTCGGACGGCCCCCCCAGGAAGACACCTATTTCGGTCAGCTCATCCACGACATCGTCGGCGATTTGCTGCCCTCCGAATTTCCGGGTGTCCGCGAGGTCAATGCCGTCGATGCGGCCGGGGTTCACCCTTTGCTTCTTGCTATCGGGTCCGAACGATACATGCCTTTCCGTGAACCCGTACCGGAGGAGATCCTGACGCAGGCCCTGCATTTGCTCGGCAAAGGGCAAACGTCACTTGCCAAATTCCTGATCATTGCCGATGCGCTGGATGACCCTGCGCTGTCCACCCACGATATCGGCCGGTTTTTACATCATGTATTGGAGCGGATCCGTTGGGAAAGGGACCTCCATTTTCATACCTGTACAACCATGGATACGCTGGACTATTCCGGGACCGGGTGGAATGCCGGATCCAAAGTGGTCATGGCCTGCCGGGGACCGGTAGTCCGCCAATTGGGGAACGCGCTTCCCGCTCTGGATGGAATTGAGGGTTGGTCCCAAGCCCGGGTGGCGATGCCCGGCGTGCTTTGCCTGTCGGGCCCTCCGTTCCCGGGATACAAGGACCTCGCAGCGCATTTACGCCCATTGCTGGAAGCCCTCCGCCGACTGGATCCCGCCCGGTGGCCCCTGGTGGTGCTGCAGGATGACGCCGCCTTCAGCGCCGCCAACCTCTCCAATTTCCTGTGGACCACCTTTACGAGGGTCAATCCTTCCCATGACATCCATGGCGTGGATGCCTTTACCGACCATAAACACTGGGGCTGCCGGGGCGCGCTGGTCCTCGATGCCCGAACCAAGCCTCATCACGCTCCACCTCTGGAAACCGATCCGGCCGTCAACCGGAAGGTAGACACCTATTTCGCCTCCGGGGGACCACTTCATGATTTACTGGCCGGACCCTCGCGTTGATGACTGACTACCCCGCTGACTTCCTCCGGGACATGGCTACCCGACTGGGGCCGGAATACCCCGCATTCCTGCAAAGTCTGGAAGACATCCCGCCGGTGAGTATCCGTTGGCACCCGAACAAGGCCTCTGCATTTGCCAAGGGAGACGATCCGGTGCCCTGGTGCCACACGGGTTATTACCTGCAAGAACGGCCGGTATTCACGCTTGATCCATTGTTTCACGCAGGTGCTTATTACGTCCAGGAGGCCAGCAGCATGCTGTTGGAACCGGCCCTGGCAGCCATTGGTCCCTCTGATCGGCCACGTGCGGTGCTGGACTTGTGTGCCGCACCCGGAGGCAAGGCCGTTCATTTGCTTCACCTGCTGGCCGATGGCGATTTGTTGGTGGCCAACGAGATCCATCCCGGGCGTTTTCGCATTTTGGAAGAAAACATGATCCGGCAGGGTCGCGCCGGATATGCCCTTACCCGGCAGGCTCCCCATACACTGGCCAGGGCATGGACCGAGCGGTTTGATTTGGTATTGACCGATGCTCCCTGCTCGGGTGAAGGGATGTTCAGGAAGGATCCGGGTGCCATCAGGGAATGGTCGTCCGCACAGGTGGATCAATGCGTCTTGCGCCAGGCAGATATTCTCGACCATGCCTTCCGGCTGCTTGCGCCGGGTGGTTTTCTGGTTTACAGCACTTGCACCTTGAACACCAGGGAAAATGAAGATCAAATGACCCGGCTGCTCGCCAAATATCCCCTGGAAGAGGTGGTGATATCCCTCCCTAAGGAATGGGGCCTTCAAAGCGGGGCCCCCGGGATCAGGGCATGGCCACACCGGGTCCGGGGCGAAGGGTTTTACCTCTGCGTGCTCCGCAAGAAGGAGAGCCATGAGCGCATGTCCCGGGACTCCCGATTCCTGCGCAAGGATTCCCGGCCAAGGTTGGAGGATCTGCCTTTCTGGAGCCGGGAATACCTCGTGGCTCCAGATTCATTTGAATACAACACCCGAAAGGACGATCGCCTTTTCATCTTTCCACGACAACTTGCCGCCCATTTCATGGATCTGGCCGGGCACCCGTTGATCGTCCGGCAAGGGCTTGAGGCAGGCCTGTTGCGAAAAGGAACACTTTTTCAACCCGCCCACGATCTCGCCCTCAGTGTGGACTTGTCGCCCGATGTACCAGCCCTCGATCTGACGCTGGAAGAAGCATTGTCTTACCTGCGGCGGAAAGGGCTTCCCCCCCGCGGGGAGGTGACCGGATTTTGTCTGGCACGATACCGGAATACCGGACTCGGATGGGTCAAGGGGATTCCGGGGCGTATCAACAACTTGTACCCGGCTCACTGGCGTATCCGCATGTCGGAGCCGTCCTCTTCTTGAGTGACCGGAATCGTCCCGGTCGTGGGATGTCCGTGGAGAAGACAGCGCAGGGAATCCTGGATTGTTAATACCTTATGGCGTTTTTTGACGACCAAACCTTACCCCATGTGGAAAAAAACACCCTGTTTGCTTTTGTTGGCGGCCACCTTTTTCAGCCTTCTCCCCTCCCCTGTCCGGGCAGAGGGATGGGATGAAAAAATCAACAACTGGGTCCAGCCGGCCACCAACTGGATCGAGACGTTTGTCTTCTTTCCGATCTCTTTTACGGCGGGAGGAACGGAATTTTCGGTACCCATCGTATTGATCATCCTGATCGCTGGCGCTGCCTATTTCACGATCTTTTTCGGTTTCCCGAATATCCGGTATTTCATGACTTCCCTGCGGATCATCAGGGGCAAATACGCGGCGATTGAAGGACCTGTGACGGAGGTACTCCCCGCGGAGATCAACAAGGTCAACGGGGACATTCCGGACACGGCACGGATTGAAGGCCACTCGGGAGAGGTCAGCCATTTCCAGGCGCTCACGGCTGCCTTGTCCGCTACTGTCGGACTCGGCAATATCGCCGGTGTAGCCATCGCCATTGCCATTGGAGGACCGGGGGCCACGTTCTGGATGATCCTGGCCGGTTTTATGGGCATGGCTTCCAAATTCACCGAGTGTACACTGGGGGTCAAATACCGGGACATCAGTCCGGATGGGACGGTTTACGGAGGCCCGATGTATTATCTGTACCGGGGTTTGGCCGAGAAGAAAATGGCAGGCCTTGGCAAGTTCTTCGCCATCTTTTTTGCCATCATGTGTGTCGGGGGTTCATTTGGCGGCGGCAACATGTTCCAGGCCAACCAGGCGACCCAAATGCTGGTCAGCACCTTTGAAGTCTCATCGGGAAGCTCGGGCCTGGCCATTGGACTGATATTGGCCATCCTCGTGGCTATCGTGATTATCGGAGGCATCAAACGCATCGCCGCCTGGACCGAGAAGATCGTTCCTTTTATGGTCGGGATTTATGTGGCGGCGGCATTGATCATCCTGGTCGCCAAATACACGGATATCCCTCGGGCATTCGAACTCATTTTCGAGGGCGCTTTTGCCCCGATGGGTATTGCCGGCGGCATCGTCGGGGTGTTGATCCAGGGTTTCCGAAGAGCTGCTTTTTCCAATGAAGCGGGCGTCGGGTCTGCCGCCATCGCCCACTCTGCCGTCAAAACCCGATATCCTGCCAGCGAAGGGATGGTATCCCTCATGGAGCCGTTCATTGATACCGTTGTGGTCTGCACCATGACGGCGCTGGTCATTGTGATTACCAATATTGACGGTGGTTTTCTCACCTATGGCGACGGTACGGGCCTCAACGGAGTCAGCTTGACCGCTACGGCCTTTGATTCCGTCATCCCGCACTTTTCCTACATTCTGACCCTGGCAGTGACGTTGTTCGCTTTTTCGACCATGATCTCCTGGTCCTACTACGGGTTGCAGTCCTGGCTTTTCCTCTTTGGCCGTACCCGCAGGAATGCCATGGTCTACAAGAGCTTGTTCCTGATTTTCGTGGTGGTGGGCTCTGCGGCAAGTTTGGGTGCCGTTGTAGGATTTTCGGATGCGATGATCTTCGCCATGGTGTTCCCCAACATCATTGGTCTGGTCATCCTCGCCCCGGAGGTCAAGAAGGAAGTAAGGCGATATCTGGATGCCATCCGGAGGGTGGAGAGCCGGTAGCGCCGGTTCCGGCCTTCGGCTTGCGATCAGGAGCCGCGCAGGAAATCCGTGATCCAATGCCAGACACGGGAATCTTTGACCAGTCGATAATGGCCAAACCCCGATGTCCTGATCAGGGATGCTTCGGGCAATGCGCCGGCTATGCGTTCGGCTTCGGATATCGGGACGACATCGTCCATTTCGTCATGGATGATCAGTACCCGGGCACCCAGCCGGTTTCCCATCCGGTGGATCTCCGTCTCTTCCAGCGGTCGGCCCAGTTTCTTCCGGGCCTGTTTGCGGGCCTCGGCAACGATGGCGGAGGACACCTTTGTCTGGCGAAAGAACTCCTCGAAGATATCCGTGACGGAAGCGGGTACCGATAGCATGACGATCCGGTGTATTTGCCACGAATGGGGCATGAAAGCAAGGGCAAATGCCAGCGCGCGGGCGCCAATCGAATGGGTCACAGCGGCCTCAAACGGACCACAAGCACGGTCAATGTCGCGGATAGCCCCGGCATAGGTATCCAGGGACATCCTGCATCCGGAGGATTCGCCATGTCCCGGCGCATCCATGGCCACCACGCAGAATCCGGCTTCCATCAGGGAGGGCACCACATAACGGAGCGCAGTACCTCTGGATTGCCATCCGTGAAGGAGGAGGACACGGTGACCACCATTGCCCCATGTGTATGTGCGTATACGACCGAAAGGAGTCTCCACCTGGTCCCTGTTGGCCGATTGAAGCAAGGGATCTTCCCTGTAATGGCGGGCTTTACGACCGGGAAAGCTGAATATCCATATCAACCACCGGGCCGCCAGAGCCGGACTGAAGAAACCCACTCCCTTCAATATCCATCCTATCCATGGAAGAGCCGGCAGCGGCCTGACTTCCTGATCGGGGCGGGTTTTGCGGGCGGAAGCTCCCGGGTCCTGGGCATCCATCATCGGCGACAAATATCCGCTATCTTTGGCAACCTGCTACGACTGCACCATGAGCGATGATCCTGTCCTGGTCTATATCGGGCTGGGTGCCAACACCGGCGACCCGCCCGTCCAACTGCAACAGGCTCTGCAAAAAATCAGCGAGCGCGCCGGCAAGGTTGAGGTCCTCTCCTCTGTCTATGTCTCCGAACCCTGGGGAGGAGCGCCCCCGCCCTGGTTTCACAATCAGGCAGCCGGTATTCTGACCCGACTGAAGCCCGAAGTCCTTATGGCTGTGCTCCTGGACATAGAACAAGACATGGGCAGGCAGCGCTCGGCGCCCAATGCACCCAGGCCCATAGATCTGGACATACTCTTTTATGGCGACCGGATCATCCGTGAGAACGATCTGGAGATACCGCATCCCCGGTTGGTGGAACGCAATTTTGTGCTGATCCCGCTGATGGAGATCGCTCCCGATTTTGTCCATCCCGTTACCGGGTTGACCATTGAAGAACATTACCTTCACAGCCCCGACCGGCATGAGGTATGCCTCATTTGATGTTTCACGGATGACGTACGAAGAATTTCCTTATTCCTACATCGCCATTGAGGGCAACATCGGCTCTGGCAAAACCACTTTCACCGAGCGATTGGGTCAGGAAATGCCCTGCAATCTGTTGCTGGAGCAATTTGCCGACAACCCCTTCCTCCCCTACTTCTACCGGGATCCGCTGCGGTACGCCTTCCCGCTGGAACTTTTCTTCATGACAGAGCGCTACAAACAGCTGCAAACGCTGGGCATACAGGGCGACCTGTTTCATCATTTGTTCATCGCCGATTACGCCTTTGTCAAGACCCTCCTTTTTGCCCGCAATAATTTGCCGGCCGATGAATTCCGGATCTTCCAGAAGCTGTGGATGGTCCTGGAGGCCGGATTGCCCAAGCCCCAGTTGCTAGTTTACCTCCATCGCCCGGTGGAGGTTTTGCAATCCCTGATCCGGCAAAGGGGTCGCTCCTATGAACAAAATATAAAGGGTGAATATCTGCAGCAACTCCAGGACCTGTATTTTGAATATTTCCGGAGTGAGTCCCAAATGCCGGTTTTGATCTTCGACCTGCAGGATGCCGATTTCCAGACCAATGACGGTTACTACCAGGAAATGCTGCGGTTGATTGGTGCCTCCTACGGACCGGGCGTGCACCATATCCGCATCCAGGGTTCTTAACGACCATGTCCGGCCCAAATCCGGGCCAGATGGACGATGGTCCTGGAAGAGGCTTCCATATCCTGGACCGTACACCATTCCTGCCTGGAATGGAAGGCGTGCTCTCCGGCGAAAATGTTGGGACAGGGCAGCCCCATGAAGGAGAGTCGGGAACCATCCGTTCCGCCGCGAATGCTGGAGCGATGCGGGGTCAATCCGGCTTTCTGGATGGCTTGCTCGGCATAATCGGCCACTTCGGGGTGCCTGTCGAGCACTTCCTTCATGTTGCGGTACTGTTCTTTGACTTCCAGTTCGAAAGATCCTTTGGGGTGACGCTTCATGACGGATGCACAGACATCCCTCAACAGGTCAGCATGAGCGGCCAGACCCTGCCGCGTAAAGTCGCGCAGGATGAACTGCACCACGGCCTTTTCGGCATTTCCGGTCATGTGGACGGGATGGATGAATCCTTCGCGTCCCGAGGTGGTCTCGGGACTCAGCCGGTCTTTGGGCAGGGCATCCAGGATCTCTGCGGCCAGTTTGATGGCATTGACCAGTTTGCCCAAACCGAATCCCGGATGGGCCGACACACCATGCACGGTCAGGGTGGCGCCATCAGCGCTGAATGTCTCATCCTCCAGAGAACCGACCCTCTCGCCGTCAACGGTATATCCGAAATCCGCCGCCAACTTTTGCATGTCCACCTTGTCCACGCCCCTTCCGATTTCCTCGTCCGGGGTGAAGAGGATGCGCAGGCGCCCATGTTCCCATTCCGGATGCCGGACAAACTGGGATACTGCATCCATAATGGCTGCAATACCTGCCTTGTTGTCGGCGCCCAGGAGGGTGGTACCGCTGGCGGTGATGATGTCATGCCCGATTTTGCCCGCCAATTCGGGATGGTCTTCCGGCCTGATGACCTGATTGGTGTCATCCGGCAACACGATCGCCCCTCCCTGATAATTGCGATGCACCAGCGGACGCACATCGGTGCCGGAGCAATCGGGCGATGTGTCCATATGGGAGCAAAAACAGATAACGGGCACCGGTCGGTCCACATTGGATTCGAGGGTGGCATACACATAGCCGTGCTCATCCATGTGGGCATCCGACAGCCCCAATTCCTGCAATTCCCCGACCAGTAACTTGCCCAGGTTCATTTGCTTGGAAGTACTCGGGCACGTCTCCGAAAAAGGATCCGACTGGGTATCAATGCGTACGTAGCGGAGAAAGCGGTCAAGGACGGTGGCATTTTCTGACATGACTGTTGGCGTTGGAGGCCTAAAGGTAAGGGGAAGCCCGGAACCGGGATGACGGAAGTGGTATGTTTACCTTTGAACCCAATTGGTCGGTATGCGTCTGGTATTTATGGGAACCCCCGAATTTGCTGTTGATGCCCTGGATGCGTTGATCCGGGAGGGGCATGATGTGGCGGCGGTCGTGACTGCCACGGACAAACCGGGTGGCCGAGGTCGCAAGGAAGTCTTGTCCAGTGAGGTGGCCCGATATGTCCGTACCAGGGATCTCGTTTTGCTCCAGCCCGAACGGTTGCGCGACCCTGTTTTTCTCGAGGCATTGGCCCGGCTTGAGGCCGAACTGTTTGTGGTTGTCGCTTTCCGTATGTTGCCCGAAGTCGTATGGCGGATGCCACCCAAAGGCACGATCAATCTGCACGGCAGTCTTTTGCCTGCCTACCGGGGTGCCGCGCCCATCCATTGGAGCATACTGAACGGGGAGCGCGAGACCGGGGTGACTGTTTTCTTTCTGAGGCAGGAAATCGATACGGGGGATGTCATTTGGAGGGAACATATCCCCATAAGTGCTGAAGAGACCACGGGCAGTCTTCACGACCGCATGAAAGCCATCGGAGCCCGTGCCCTCTGCCGGGCCGTCGGGCACATCCAGAACGGCGATCATACCCGGTCACCACAACCTGCCGTTGCACCTTCCCATGCGCCCAAAATTCATCCCCATCTCGCTGCCATCGATCCTTCCTGGCCCGCTGAAAAAGTAAGGCGATGGGTGGCCGGCATGAATCCCCATCCGGTCGCCTGGGCGGTTTTTGACGACCGAAAACTCAAAATCTACCGTGTCACGCTCCATCCCTCGCAGCCCGGAGACCTGCCCGGACAATGGATTGTGGCCTATCCCCATTTTTTTCTTGTGGTGGCCGACGGAAGGGTATCGTTGGAAGAGGTACAGATGGAGGGGCGTAAGAGAATGGACATCAGGGAATTCCTCCACGGTCTCAATCGCCCGGATGGCGTGGCCGGCATTTGTCCCACTCCTTCACCTACTGCCGAACCGTCATGAAGGACAACACGCGCGCATCTTCACCGCCCTATGCCGTCCTCGATCTCCGGTTCCAGGGCTTGCCTGGAGTCATCGGCGCCTTTCTCCTTCCTACGGCCGAGGGCTGGGTCCTTGTGGAAAGCGGCCCGCATTCGTGCTGGGATGCCCTTGTCAGGGAATTGGCGGAGCGGGGGTTGAAGCCCCGGGATATCCGGCATGTCCTTTTGACCCATATCCACCTCGATCATGCCGGCGCTGCCTGGGCGCTGGCCGCCGAAGGCGCGCAGGTACACGTTCACCCTTTCGGACGGGACCATCTGGCGGATCCGTCCCGACTCATGGCCTCGGCACAACGGATTTACGGGGAGGAGATGGATGCGTTGTGGGGAGAGATGCACCCTGTTAGCCCATCCTTGCTGCACAGTATCGACGATCAGGACGTACTTGACATCGGCGGTGTCACTTTCAAGGCGCATCACACGCCGGGCCATGCCTCCCATCATATTGCCTGGCAGACGGGCGACATCCTGTTTACCGGAGACGTGGCGGGCATCCGGATCGGCAGCGGGGTGGTCGCCCCACCTTGTCCACCTCCCGAGTTTGATCCGGAATTATGGGCGCAATCACTCGCCCAAATGCGTTCCCTGGATGTCCGTGAACTGGTATTGACCCACTTTGGCCCCGTCCAGGACATCGGACATCATTTTCTCCAACTGGAGGAGGGGCTTTCATCCTGGATGAACTTCTTCCGAGACCAGCCCGATACCGCAGAGCCGGAAGACCTGGTACCGGCGTTTACCGATTTCATCGAGCATTCCTTTTATCCCCCCTCCATGGATGCGGCCAGCCGAAAACAATACGCCTTTGCCAATCCGCCCTGGATGAGCGTAGCCGGCATTTTGCGTTATTTGAGGAAATCGCGGCATTCCTGACCCTCCAACTCGTCGAACAGACAGATTTGGGTCGGAGGATTTTCATGGCGCAACAGCCATTCCTTCCGCCATAGCCCACCAGCATATCCGGTCAATTTCCCACCTGTTCCCACCACCCGATGACAGGGTACGACGATGGCCAAGGGATTGCGGCTGTTGGCGGTACCGACGGCTCTCGCACTGCCGGGGGCCCCAAGGCTGCCGGCCAGTTGCCCATAGGTTCGGGTCTCTCCGAAAGGGATGGTGAGCAGGTATTGCCAGACCCGGGTTTCAAAAGGCGTGCCGTGCCAGTGCAGGGGCAGGTCAAAGGACTGTCGGGCAGAAGCGAAATACGCGGCAAGCTGCCGGGCCGCTTCTTCCAGTAGGGGCGGCACCGATGCCGGCGCGTCTGATTTCTCTCCGCCAAACCCGATGGAAGCGATGCCTTCCGCATCACCGCGGATCACCAGGATCCCCAATGGACTGTCCAGCGTGCAGAAGGAGGTGTACATGCCCAATACCCGGATATCCCGTAGAGAATCAGGCTTGTTCGGCCTTCTTCTTCCGGCGTGTTTTGAATACTTCGACGACTTCTTTTTCAGTGAAAAAGCCGAGATCCACGAATACCGTTTGGACAAATCGCTTGATGTCCTGGTAGTCCTTGCCTCTTTTGTCGGTGTAGGTTTTGAGCAGACGCTGGAGGTAGGCTCTGTTGAGCGCCTCGATATCCTGCTTGAAATGTTCGTTGTCGAAGATCAGGAAATAGGCGGAGTACGTCTTGCTGATATCAAACCATTCCGTGTAGTCCTCTTCACTGATGTGCTGGAGAAACTGCCGGAGGTATTGATAAATGGTCAATCGCACACATTCATTGACCACGCTCACCCCTTTGTGGCGGCTGTAAAACCGGGCCACCTCATCGATGGCGTCCTTGTGGATGTAGCCTTTTCCGTGGATGGTGCCGGTGAGGGTACAATAGGCCGACAAGTCGTCTTCCACTTTCATGTCCACGAGAGCCCCTACCCGCTTGTCACAGGCGGCATCGATCCGGTAATCGCCGTGATGCAATTCGGCGAGGATTCGGAAGTAGGCATCGGCAAAATTGGCCTCCTCCTTGCGCAGTGTATTCAGCAGCTGTCCGATTTGTTTGGCTTCCTTGGCAGGGGGGTCAAAGAAGTGAATGAAAAGAACGGTCAGGTACCGGTGTTCATAGGATCCGACGAGTTCCTTTTGCATGACGAGCCGGGTCAGCGGCGCGAGGAAAGAGGTGTTGTCCAGACCCAGCTTGACGCGCCTCTCGAGAAACATCCGGATGGCGGGAAAAGTCCGGCGAAGCTCGGGCAGATCGACCGGGAGGTCGGCGGTGAAATAGATCTCGTCGCGGAATTGCAGGGCGTATCGCTGATAAGCCAGTCGCCTTTGTTCGGGGTCGTGGTATTTCTCCAGCACCTGGGCTTGCAGCCACTGACGGATCTGCCGGTTTTCCACTTCCTCCAGGAGATTGGTGACCCAGATGTGAGAACTCAGGGCGAAGCCGATCTGAACGGTCTGGCCGATGCGTTTGCGGATCTCGTCAAAATTGGAGGAGGCGCAAATCGTCAGCAGGACTTTGCGAAATGGCTCCTGGGGGTAATGGAACTGGAAGTGTTCGTTGACGGGTCCGCGCAGGACGGTAAATCCGAGCAGGCGCGGCAGGAACAGCCCTTCGAAGCGGTCGTCGAGGAGGGACTCTTCCAGCGCGGGAAGTTGGAGCGGATCCTTTTCGGCGACTTCCCGATAGAGCTCGGCGATCCCGGACTCGTATCCTTCCCGGAGGGCTGCATAGTCACTTTCTTCTTCGTTTTCCTGCCAGGCGGCCAACTCGTCCGCTTCCTGCACGAGTTCCATCAGCTCATCCACTTGTGCGCGATAGGAGGGATCTAAGGGGAGCATGTTGATTGATTTATGTCTCGGATAAAAATGGAAGCCTGACAATCCGGCGGATGGTCAGGCTTCCTGGGATACCAACTTGATGCGAAGGTAACCATATTTCCCACTCGGTTCATTCCGTCTTCAGGACAAGATGGCGGCCGAGCCGGTTCAAGGTATTACCCTTCCTGGGAAGGTTCCTCCCCGGAGGTTTCTTCCGCGGATTCTTCGGCGGTCGTTTCGTCGGCAGGGGATTCTTCGGAAGTCGTTGCGACTTCTTCCGATTCTGCGGTTTCTACGGTTTCTGCGGCAGGGGCCTCTTCCGAGGTCCCGGCAACAACGGGTGTCTCTTCAACCGGTGCTGCAGGAGGTGTCTCCTCGATGGGCGTCTCTACGGATGCCTCTTCAGCGACCTCGGCCGGAGCAGGCGATTCCTCCACGACCGGGGCAGGTGCTGGTTTGGGGCTACCGGATACCTGGACGTGATAGGCGCGCTTCTGCTCGGCGGTTTTGGTGCGGCGCAACTCCACCCGGGTTTCTTTCTCCTGGATGAAGGTGGCCCACTGGGCGTCTGCCTGTTCCTGGGTCAGCGCCCCTTTGGCGATACCGCGCAACAGGTGTTTGCGGAACAAAACGCCTTTGAAGCGGAGAATGGCCCGGACGGTATCCGTCGGTTGGGCCCCTTTCTGAAGCCATTCCAGGGCTTTGTCCCGGTCGATCTCGATCGTGGCAGGTACGGTCATCGGGTTGTAAAAACCCAAACGCTCGATAAATTTGCCGTCCCTGGGTGAGCGGGCATCGGCCACCACGATTTTGTAATACGGATTTTTCTTGCGTCCGTGGCGCTGCAATCTGATTTTAACTGCCATTTGTTGAGCACAAATTTGTCCGACCATCCCTGCTTCATCCGGTAAACGGACCGCAGGGCATAAAGCGGGTGCAAAGGTAAACAAAATAGTTTATCAAAGCCATCATGCTGCGGAAAAAGCGGGAAAAACCTACCTTTGGCCCTCCAGAACGGCGATATTTCGCCATCGCATGGCCGATTCCGATCCCTCACCCACCCGCTTGTACCCCAACCTTGTTGCTGCCGTCGAACAAGCCTTGACGGATACCCTGGTCGGCCGGCATCCTGCAGACAAAGTCCTCGGAAGGTTGTTCAAGGCGAATCCCAAGTGGGGTTCCCGCGACCGTGCCTTTATCGCAGAGACCACCTATGACCTTCTCCGATATTTGCGCCACTACACGGAGCGCATCGGGGCCCGGACGGAATGGTGGTCTCTCATCGGTTGGCATTTGCAGGCCAAGGGCATCCTGCTGCCTGATTGGCCGGAATGGCGGCAACTGCCCCCCTGCCCGGTCCACCTCAGCGATGCGCCTTTAGCCGTCGTCGAATCCGTCACCGACTGGCTGGACCGGAAAGGGAGAGCGGCCTATGGGGATCGGTGGCCCAGCCTGCTTCACGCCCTCAACCGGCCCGCAAAGGTGGTGTTGCGCATCAATGCCCTCAAAACCGGGCTGGAGGAGGCCAGACAACGACTGGCCGGGGAGGGCATTGACACCCAACCTGTCGGGCCCTGGGCCCTGGAGCTCGCCGAACGGATCAATGTATTCCAGAGTGCCGCTTTCCGGGAAGGGTGGTTTGAAGTGCAGGACCTGGCCAGTCAGCAGATCGCTCCCCTGCTGGACATCAAGCCCGGTCAGCGCATCGTGGATGCCTGTGCCGGCGCCGGCGGGAAAACCCTCCATCTCGCCGCCCTGGCTGCCAACAAAGGACAAATCATTGCCCTGGATACCGAGGCGCCCAAACTCGCCGAACTCAAACATCGCGCCGCCAGAGCCGGTGCGCATAATATCGAGACCCGGCTGATCGATCACACGCGGGTCATCCGGCGATTGTCGGCTTCGGCCGACCGCTTGCTGCTGGATGTGCCCTGCACCGGCACCGGGGTACTGCGTCGCAATCCGGATACCAAGTGGAAACTCGGCGAGGAGGTTCTCCAGAAATGTATGGCCCTCCAACACCAGATTTTGCGGCAATACGCGGGCATTTGCCGGCCGGGAGGCCGGATGGTCTACGCCACCTGCAGCATCCTGCCCGAAGAAAATCAGGACCAGATCAGGAACTTTCTGGCGGAGCATACCGGATTCATCCTTTTGCTGGAAGGACAATTCCTGCCCGACGATTTTGGCTACGACGGATTCTACTACGCCGTACTGGAAAGGTCAGAAATCAAAACGGAGCCGGAGGTTTAAACGGCGACCGGTGAGGTAATTGGGCACGCCGTACTGGTCATCGTACACCGTTTTGATCCAGGTGTAAGACGCTTCATTCCGGACCCCGAACATGTTGAAAACTTCCAGACTCACCCAGGCGCTCCGGCAAAAACGCAACGGATGTCGGGGTCGTTTTTCCCGCCATTCCGGCGCCCACAAACGGGCCGAAAACCCGGCATCGAGACGGTGATACGGCGAAAAGCGGTAGGTATTGCGGTACACGATATTGTCGTTGGGGATGCCGAAGGGCAATCCCGTACCGACCGCCAGAAGCACGTGAGCCCGGATATTGTTGTTGCGCGGGAGATAATCCTGAAAAAACATGGAAAGCGACATGAGCTGATCGGATGGACGAGGCACATCGGCCACCGACCGGGCCTGTGGATCACCGATCTCCCTGACCAGGTGACTCACCCCGCTCAATGCCTCCCGGGCCCTCAGGAAGGAAAGGTTGACCCAGGATTCGGCACCGGGGACAAACTCCCCGTTGATCCTGAGATCCACCCCGGTCACATAGCCGGCGGCGTCATTGGTACCCGAATACCGGATCCGCACATTGTCGATGTCATAGGATACCAGGTCCCAAAGCCGTTTGTAATACGCTTCCACCGTCAAATGGAAAGGCATGCGTTTGTCCTTACCCAGGAAAAAATCACGGGTCAGCCCGCCCACGATGTGCCAGGATTTCTGGCTGCGCACGCCGGAGTTCACGTGTCCGTCGGGCTGGCGCAATTCCCGGTAAAAGGGCGGCTGGTAATAGGCACCCGTGGCCAGTCTGAACGTATGGCGCCTGTGCCCCCCGAGCGGCTGCCAAAGGGCCTGAAGCCGGGGTGTGACCCAGGTCTCGCCCGACAAGGTCCAATGTCCCGTGCGGACCCCGGTGGTGACCCGGATTTCATGGCGGTCGGGATCGTCCCAGGTCCAGGTATGCTGGGCATAGGCACTGGCCTTGACCGACCGCAATTCGTTACGGCCCTTGATGACCTGCCTGATGCGGACGCTATCCAGATCGTAGGGGAGGCTGTATCCGGCTGAATCGAGGCGCTCCCATTCGTTCAAACGGTCCTGGATCCATTCATCGGCCACCTGGACCCCCCACTGAAGGAAATGCGCACTCCGCCCTCCGGGACTCATCCAGGAAGGCCATTCCAAACCACCCTTGTGTTCCAGTCGCGTGACCTGGAAGGCCAGACGGTTGCGGACGTACAGGTGTTGGGTCCCCGTCCCGAGGACGGCGATCTCCTGTTCGAAATCCTCCGATCCGGGGTTGATGTCGATCTCGCTGAGACGGTATTGCCCGATGATGTCGATCCCTTCGGTTTCGCGGGAATTATGAGTGGAAGCCAGAAACTTGAGAAACAGGGGACGTCGTCCGGCCTCCGGGAGATAGGTAAGGGATACGCCGGTCATGGCGGTGGAAAAGCGATCGTCTTCCTGCCCTTCGAAGACGGAAAACAGCCGCAGGGCATAGGTGACAAATCCAAAGGCGGTGGACCGGGATACCGGGCGGTACTGATAAATGCTTTGGTTGAAATTGGCCAAAAGCCCTATCTGCCAGCTGCGGCTGAGGTCATAGGTGAAATAACCCTGCAGGTCGGTAAAATTGGGCACATATTCACCCTGGACATCCAGGGAATTGAGGAGATAGCGGTTGGTCTTGTACCTGGCGCCGATGAGGTACCGGAAACGATGGACGCCGTTCGGACCGGCTTTGAAACTGCCTTCCACGTGGCCCGTGGCCCCCAGAGCGCTGGCGGAAAAGGATCCCCGCAGACTGTCGGGCCGTTTGTACCGAATATCGAGGACCGATGACAGCTTGTCGCCATATCGCGCTTCAAATCCTCCGGACGAAAAGGAGATGTCCCGGATGAGATCGATATTGGGAAAAGACAGCCCTTCCTGCTGGCCGGCCCGGATCAATTGAGGCCGGTAGATCTCGAAATCATTGACATATACGAGGTTTTCGTCATAATTGCCTCCCCGCACATTGTATTGGGACGTCAACTCACCACCGCTGCCGGCCGATGCGCCCAGGGCAATAGCAGGCAGGATGCTCTCGAAATTGCCCGAAGCCGTCGGGAGGAGCTTGAGGCTTTCCACGTCCTCCCTGATCATGCCTTTTTCCTCGATCCGGCTTTCCTGAACCACCACTTCAAGGCGCGAATCCGAGGGAACGAGGTAAAAATCGATCCGTTGCCGGCTGCCCGAACCGAGAGGGGTCAGGATATATTCGGCCTGTTTGTATCCGATCCGGGTACAGCGGATCAGCCACCGCTCTCCCGGAGCGACTTCCAGCCGGTACCGGCCTTCCTCGCCCGACTCCGCAGCCACTGTGGTACCATCGGCATAGACCGTGGCAAATTCGACGGGCTCGCCGGTATCCTGGTCACGCACCAGACCGTAGATCTCGGTCCGCTGGCCGGAGAGGGTCACGACGCCGGCGACGAGGACGGCGAAAATCAGGGCCAGGAGGCGCATACGATCAGCGGTTGGCGAAACTCATACCAACAAGGATTCCTGACCCGCATTTTTCAGGATGGACACCGCTTTGAGCGGGTCGGCAGCGCCGAATACCGAAGAACCCGCCACCAGCACATGGGCGCCGGCCCGTACCAGGACCTCCGCATTTTGCGGGCCTACCCCACCGTCCACTTCAATGAGGGCTGCCAGGTTGCGCTCCGTCAACCGGTTTTTGAGCTGTTGGACTTTGTGCAAGGTCCGGTAGATGAATTTCTGCCCGCCGAAACCCGGATTGACCGACATCACACAGACCAGATCGAGGTCTTCCAGCACATCCTCCAGGGTATCGACCGGTGTGGACGGGTTGATAGCCACACCGGCGCGGGCGCCGGTGGCGCGTATCTGCTGCAGGGTGCGGTGAAGGTGCGGGCAGGCCTCCTGATGCACAGTGATGACCTCTGCGCCCGCCTCGCGAAAGGCTTCAATGTACTTTTCGGGTTCGACGATCATGAGATGCACGTCGAGCGGTTTGGTGGACAATCTTTTGGCGGCTTCCACCATGAGCATGCCGAACGTGATGTTGGGCACGAATCGCCCGTCCATGACATCGAGATGCAGCCAATCGGCTTCAGAGGCATTGACCATGCCTATTTCACGGTCCAGGCATGTGAAATCTGCCGCCAGGAGGGAAGGAGCTATGTATGGCTTCATCTGACCCGAATTTCAGCACCAAGGTAGTGATCTTCCCGAAGCCTTGCCGGACAACTGAGGTACATGCCCGGGCAGGACAGGCAGAAAGTGTCACAATGAGGCTTAATCTCTACTTTTGGCCAACAAAATATCCGTCCATGATGGTTTGGAACCGCCTCTGGCCTCATTTGCTGGCCTATGTCCTGATGGCTTGCGCCGCCTTCCTGCTCTTTCGTCCCTATGTACTGGAGGACAAGGTGCTGTCCCAGCCGGACAACCAGCGGGCCCGGGCCATGCAGACGGAAATGATGAAATACGAGGCCAAAGACGGCCATACGCCGTTGTGGACCAACAGCATGTTTTCCGGCATGCCCACTTACATGATCCGGCATACGGCCTTCGGCAGCCTGTATTTTCCCATCCTCTGGACCACTTTGTGGTGGCAGGATATCACCATGCCGCATTATATCGTGTGGCTGGCCATGCTGATGGCTTATCTGGGCATGTTGATCATGGGGCTTGACTGGCGGTTGTCCCTGGTGGGGGGTATCAGTTACGGCATATCCACTTATTTCGTGGACCTCGCCGAAGCGGGTCACAGTACCAAAATGCTGGCCATGGCCTTCACACCGGCCATTTGGGCGAGCGCCCTTCTCATCCTGCGCAAACACCTGTTGCTGGGGACGGGGTTGTTGGCCCTGTTTACCAGTCTGCAGATCCTGGCCAATCACCTGCAAATCACCTATTACACTTTCCTCCTGCTCGGGGTCGGGTTGATCTTTTATGCGGTGCGTGCCTAT
>JAGFIW010000061.1 GCA_024103195.1 Saprospiraceae bacterium
GATATCCCGCTGTAAAACAGCAATACCTGAAAGGGATCGAACTGCTCGTTGTAGGCAATGGCCAGACCGACAAACAGTTGGCTGACGATGGTCAGCATCCAGGCATTGCGCGCTCTGTTGCGCTTGACAAAGGCCTTGAGCACCAACAGCAGGCTCACGGCGGCGAGAAGGACGGGCATGGAGGCCAACAGGGCATAAGGAATGTCATTCCGGTTGAAGGCACCCCATACACCGATGGCGTACAGGGGCACAAAAACCCACACGGCGCCTTTGGCCGTGAGAAACCGGATATGGTTGCCCACGGTTTTGAGGGGTTGCCACAACCATCGATGCATGTTCCTGTCCAGGTTCCATTCCTTCAGGCTCAATACATAGACCGTCAGGCGGATGCGATCCCACAGGGAATGGGCTTCCTGACGGGCGGGAGGCGTGAAATGAAAGAACTGGTCGTGAATGAGGTAACTGAGGATGGAAGGAGAGACCAGCAATTGGTAGGTACGCAGAAACGCGTGGCCGGCAAAGTGCACCAGGGCCAGGGTTTGCCAGCCTGCTGCCACTTCGATCACCATGATCCCGATCTGGGCGGCGGAAGAATAGGCAATCTGGGATTTGACGGAGGGTTGTACGCGCGCCGTCCAGGTGGCCAAAACGGCCGTCAGGGCGCCGATCCCGCCCACCAGCAGACGAAAGGCCGTTTGGTCATCCCAAAACGGAAAGGTCCGCATCAACAAAAACAACCCGATGTGGACCGACAGTGATCCATAAAAAATGGCGCTGGAAGAAGTGGGTCCCTCCATGGCGCGCGGCAGCCAGGAGGTAAATGGAAATTGGGCGGATTTGACCATGGCGACCAGGATGAAAGTCGCCGGAATGGCTATCTGAAAAAACGGGTCCGAGATATCCGGACCAGGCTGTTGGTGCAGGGCCGAGAAGGTTATGCTTGTCCCGAAATAATGATGGCACAGCCAAATCGCAAAAAGCAGAAACACATCGGCCACCCGGTACAAAGAGACGACCTTGAGGGCATTTTTTACCGGCAAGTAACGATGCCGGTAAAAGGCGATGAGAAAAAAGGACGTGATCCCGATGAATTCCCAACCGATCAGCAAGGTTTCAAAATTGCCCGCGAAGGCAATAACGGTCAGGCCCAGATAAAAGAAAAGGATATTGGCAAAAAATCGTTTGAATCCTCGTTCCCGGTGCAGATAAGTCCGGCTGAACCACAATATGGCAAACGAGATCAGTGCCATCACCGAAAAATAGACGGCGGTAGTGGCATCCATATAAAAATCAATGGAAAAATGCCCGTCTCTGGCATGGTACAATGGCAACCAGGAGCCATGAACCGAACGCGTTCCATCCAGTATCCATCCGGTCAGGGCGACGAGAAAGACAGCGCTTTGCGCCATCAGGGTAATTATGGCCGTCCAAAAAACGGCTTTTTCCTTTTCATTGGAAAGGAAAAGCGTCGTCAAAAATCCGGCCAACGGGATCAGGATGATCAGGGGCAATAATTCAGCAGTCAGGGACATATTTTCGGAATTCAAGGTGTGGGACGAACAGGTTTTTTCAAAACATGCACCGGCAGGTTTTCACGAGTGGCATCGACGATGGCATTGGTCGCCATTTCTTTGGCCGATCGGATCAGGTCTTCCATGTTTCCGATTTCGGTGACCTGGTCCCACATCGGTTCATAGAGCATGAATTGCCCATCGCGCAGCACATGGAAGCTGCCATTGGCCGGGTCAATGGCTACCAGCAGCACCCATTCCTTTTCGAACCAGGCGTACAGCTCCGGCAGTTGGCGGATGGTGCGCAACACGACTTCCGGGTGGTGTTCGACAAGGATCAGCAGACGGATGGGATCATGGACCTCGATCATCTGTAGGGGCAGGCCCGGGCGCAGATCGCCGTCACTGCTGTTGGACACGCCAATCAGCCCCATGACATGGTGCGGCAGTTTTGTGCCGGCGCCGAGACGCTCGTTGTCCACTCTGGAAAAATAATATTCGAGGTTGATCCCTCCGCAAACGGTCGGAAGCGGTTTGATCACCTCCAGCAAATAACGGCCATCGGGATCCTGCCGGTGGTCATAGGAATTCATGAAAGCTCTGCGATCCAGAAACAATCCCTGGGTGAGCCGGCGATGTCCGACAAAACAAAGGGCGTTCGTCCCATGACCGAGTTCCGGGCGCGGTTCGAAATACGAAACCGACCGCCGCCGGATGGCATCCCTGACCTTTTTCCGGTCGGCCCGGGTGTTAATGGAAGCAAATCGCCGTGAGCGTTCACGGGCATTGTGATCCAGCGCTTCTTCGAAGACCGCCGCGTTGCGCCCATGATCTTTCGACCATTTTTCCCCCAATTCGCGGACATCATAAAAAGCGATTTCATCCGATGCCGTATCGTGCAGGGCACCGACAAAACGCGTGGTGGCAGGAAGGGAAAGTCCTCGTTCGTTCAGTCGTTGCCGCACCTCCGGGTGATTGGCCATAAAAGCAAATACCCGGGCATTGACGGATCCGGGACGGCCACTGCACGCCCCGCAATCGTGGGCGCCGTGATGGGGATTGTTGGCGCTGCTGGAGCCATGTCCCACGACATACACGATGGACGCAAAATCGGCGGTCAAACCGATGCCCCGCAACAGGTTTTCCACGCGCTCGGCCATTTCCGGCACCGTAAAACCCACCTGACAGCCGTTTTCATCCGGTTCATGACCCCGGTGTTCAATATGCAGGGCCGCATCCTGATACATGTGGGAAAAGGCATCCGATATCGCGGGTTCCATTTTCGGCCGGAAAAGATCCAGCAACAATTTGATCGCCGCCCAAAGTCCTAGGCTAAGGGCAATGACAAATCCGGAGAGGATGGAGTGGCTCCGCCTGGTGTGCAGGATTTGTTTTTTGCGGTGACCGCGTCCGGGTTCTTCGACAATGAGATGGCGGGGCGTGACGGGAGCAGGGCACAATTTTTCCACAAATTTTCCGCCGGCCGGCCGAAAATAAAAAGATACACCAAAAAATCCCGGCGCTCCGAGGGTTTCTGCATCGGGATCCACCTGCTCCAAATGCCTGCGCAGGGAATCCTCCCTTTCATCGATACAAAAAATGGCCTGGAAGGATTTCCGTCCACCGGATTCCTCCTCTTCCGGCTCCGACGCCCTCATACGCTGGACATGGCGCAATCCGCCCAGTACTTCATCATAATAACTCCATTCGAAGGCATCCTGCCAGATCATCCGTACCTGGTCGAATTCCGTCACGACATAAGGTTGGTGAAGATCAACCGGCGGATGAGGACAACCTGTAGCGATGGGCGACCACCGGTCGTTGCCCAATGTCCGGTCAAGGGCGTCGATTTCCAGCAGACATTCCACCATGACCAGATCATGCAGCGAAATTTGTTTGGGGTACAAAAGCGTGTCGGGATGGGACTCCACCGTTGCGACCATTCCCGACCATCCTTTGTGGGCGAATTGTTGGTCAAACAAATAATTCTCAAAATAAGCGACATCGCCTACCAGTATATTCAGGAGGTCCGCCATGGTGACACCGGTATCCTGCAAAAGCCTGCGGGCCCTTGGGGTGTGAAAAAAGGAGGCAAACCCTTTTTCATCCAGCAACCGCAAGGCGGGAAGAAGTCCTTTGTCCTCAAACGGAAAATGCCAGGACGCAACCCCCTGATCCAGGTAGGCGCCCGTAATCCGGAACAACAATGGATGGACCAGATTGTCGAGGTCCGTTTTCCACTTCCATTTCCAGAGGGCGCGCAGACGGCCGACGACCGGATCGAACGGGGCGTCGTACGTCTTCCGAAGTACGCGTTCCATCCAAAGTGCCTGCCCCGCCACCCCGAAGCGGTCGTTGATCACCTGCTCGAGAATCGGTAACCGAATGCGGCCTGTCTCATAGAGTTTGCGATACTCCTGGAGGGACAAGGTGACCTGGTAGCCAAACAAATGGGAAGCCTGGAAAATGGCCTCATAAAAAGGCTGGTCCTGGAAAGCGTGCAGGCTGTTGTGATGCACAAAATCCTTCAGGGGTGTTTGCGAAGGCAGATAATGCCGCAAAGCGTCTAGTACCTGTTCGGTATCGAATGCTGTTGGTTGTTTCATGATTCGGCATTGACCGGAAGATGGAATTTACATGGGCCGGTAACCGGCTTCTCTCAGGGACGGCAGTGATCATCCGCTTTGTACCAGCGCAAAGCGATGGGTAAATCCCACCTGCAGCGTGTGGTTTTGTTCTACCTGTAATCCGTTGGGCCGGAAAACGGTTTGAAGCATGTATCCCAGCTCCAGTCGCCCCGCTTTCGGGATTTGGTAGCCAAGCGCCAGGTAAGCGCGATTCTGATCGAAGACATTGGCGGCCACCTTTTTGCCGAAATTGACCATCAGTTCATCATAGACCGCGAGATAAAAACGCCCGTTCTGCCATTCCTTTCCCCTCAGGGGGATGGCCACGCGATTGAGCACCCGCGCCCGGTTGGTATATACCCATGTATAAGCTACAGGGTCATCCGGATCGTCAACCAACCCGGGCAGGTTGGACCAGCGTTGCTCCAGGCGCAAACGATTGGTCCATTCCAGACGGCCTTGCTTATTTCGCCATTGCACTTGTTGCCATATGCGATGCTCCGGGAAGGTGGCGGATACGGGAAAGGCCCCATAGGGATAGGTCTCTACAAAACCGTATCCCAACGTCGTGGAAAGGGAAGTGCCCCATTGCCGGGTGAGGCCGCTTCTCAACAGGAGTTGTTGCGGCTTGGCACCCAAAGCAGCCCTTCGCCACTGCGCTTCCATATGCAGGGACCACGGCCCCTTGAGCGGATGATCCCCGAAGTACATGAACCACGCGTGCGACTGATCGGCCCTTACCCTGGGGGTTGTCTGGGTCAGCGCCGGTGTGGCGCCCGTGAGGCCCGACAGAAGGCCCAGTATCAGTATAGTCCCTTGGAACGGTCGTTTTCTCATGACAAGCGGGTTTTGACGGATATCCATTTGACGCGTGCGGCGGATTTGTATCCTGACAAGGGTTTGTGTTCATGCAGTCCCGTGATTTCCATGGCGCCGCCACTGCGCCGGTAGTCTTGCCGGAAATGCTCCAGGTTTTCCATCACGGAATGATCGACCAGGCGGGTGCGGGAAAGGTCAACCGTAATGTGCAAACCCTGAGGAATGGCTTCCAGTTTTTGCCGGATCCCCAGCCAATTGGTGAACACGGCCGACTGCGCGATCTCCACCAGGTAATGCCCGTCCTCGAACGAGACAGAGACCGGCGCCCGAAGCAGCGCTTTCAGGGGCAGTCCGTTGATGACATGGATAATGACCTTGAGCAACATCCCGGCCGCAATGCCAATCAGCAGGTCTTCGTACAAGGTGAAAAATATGGTAACCAGAAAAATGGCCAGCTGTTCTTTGCCAATCCGGAAAATGTGGACAAATTCCATAGGATGCGCCAGCTTGATCCCCACGGTGATCAGCATGGCGGCCAGCGCCGTGTTGGGGATCATCTCGATCAACGGACTGGCCAGCAACACAAACCCCAGGATAAAGGCGCCGTGAAAAAAATTGGCCCACCGGGTACGAGCCCCGTTGCGGACATTGCTGGAACTCCTGGCCACTTCGGAAATCATCGGCAAACCGCCCAACAATCCGGTGACTACATTGCCCAATCCGACCGCCCACAAATCCCGGTTACTGTCCGATTTTCTCTTCCAGGGATCCAGCATGTCTATGGCCTTGACGGTGAGCAGGGATTCCAGGGAGCCCACAAGGGCAAACATGACAACATATTTGAGAAACAACCCGGTTTGGAAGACACCGGAAAAATCGGCGTTGATTTTCAATACATCGCGCAAATCGCCGGTGTGGACCAGGGCATAATCCGGTTCGGTATGCTGAAAATCCATCAACAACTGGCCCGGAATGGCAATGAGCAGCACGACCAGCGGAGCTGGAATCCGTCGCAGCAGGGCCACGGGATTTTTGTCCCAGGAAGTCATGATCCACAGACTGGCGATACCGATCAGGGTGGCCTTGGGATCGAGCATGTGCAGGTATAGGGGAATGTTGGCCAACAAAGCAGTGGACTGGCCTGCCGCGTCAGGGCAGGATCGATATCCAACAGTACGGGAATCTGCTTGGCAATTATGATGATGCCGATGGCCGCCAGCATGCCGTGAATGGCGGAGAGGGGGAAGACATCGGCAAGCCGGCCGAATTTCAATCCGCCGAACAAGACCTGCAAGAGGCCGGCAGCAACGATGGCACCCGATGCGAGTTGCCATCCGGTCAGACCGCCGCCAAAGTCATTGACGGCACTGGCCACGATGACGATCAGCCCCGCTGCGGGGCCTTTAATGGTCAATCGCGACCCGGCGATGAGGCTGACCAGCAACCCTCCAACAACCGCCGTAAGCAGACCGGCAATGGGGGGAAACTCGGAGGCCTTGGCAATGCCCAGGCTGAGAGGCAATGCCAAAAGAAATACAATGAAGCCGGACACGGCATCGGTCATTCCGTGCGTTCTCAGCCCGGCAAAGCCCTCTTTGGGCAAAGCGTTTTCCGTATGGGTGGATTCCATGATCTGAGTGAGGTGGGAAACCTTCCGGCCATGGTCCGATTGAACCATACCGGCAAAGTTTCAGGTGATGGAAAGGGAATGCTTTCTCCCGGCTGCAGCATCGTGCAGACGGGAAGACAAGCCGTAAACCGGCTTTCCGTTCAGCTCAGATATCCGGAAAAGGAACCCCAGATCAGCCACAAGGGTGGCCGCACATCAAATTGTCCGAGTCGGGCCTCATAAGCCAGAGCGCTCTCCAGCTGCCGTCGGGCCATCACACGCAGGCCCTGAATAAACGGCCGGAGGCCGGGCATAGGGCTACTGAAATCAACACGCACACCCGGAACCGGCGTTTTGTCCCCGCCTTCCGGGCCCTCCCACCAGCCAGGGAGACGCACCCTGCCATGTTCGGATTCGCCCTCGGTCAGCGAGCCGTCCTTCTGGGCAGGCCAGGATGCCCGGCCGGCAAAGTCAGGCCGGATGCCAAGCCCTGTCGCTACTGCGAAGAGAAGAAAAAGGGAAAGCAAACGTCCCGCCGTTCGATCGCGAAATGGGGTCACGGATGAATTAAAGGCACAAATGTAGCCGCCTCTCTGCGGGCCAGTCCATGAGGGCCTTGATAACGAAATGTTAATTCCGGCCCATGCCCGGTCAGGACGAACCCCGACGTACCAGCCGGAATCCGATATCCCTGCCCATACCCTGGAAAATGGCCAGATTGATCCATGCCAATGCCAACTGCTCCAAAAGGACCACCCGGTCATCACCGCCGAAATCATGACAGGCCCCAAACCCGGCATCCATCGCCAACCGGGACACTACGGCTTTTCCCCGGACGCTGTCACCGGCCATGAACATGTCCAGCCGGAACGGGCCGTAATCCGGCTGCCGCATGTTTTCAAATCCGGTCGTGTTGAACGCTTTGACCACATCGGCCCTGGTCAGCGCGCGAAAGGCATGGAATGCCGTCGGGTAGCCCTCGGGCCGGGACCGGACGGCATTGGTGGCATCTATCAGCACTTTGCCGTTCAAGTCGCCCATGACTTCCGAAAGGGAAAGGGTATGCTCCGGCGGTACGGCCACAAGAACCACATCGGCGGGGCGGACCGCCTCCGCAATGGCATGGGCCGTAATGCCCGGGTAATCCAGGAGCTCCTGACCCTTGAATTTGCCGGTATCCCGGACGCCCAGCCGGATGGCGTGCCCGGCCCGGGCCCAGGAGTCCGCCAGGGCGCCCCCTACGTTGCCGGCGCCGACCACCGCTATGGTCATGGAAGATGGGGATGTCATAGGGGTGGGGAATTTTTGGATGATCCGATTTTCATGCTGCAAAATACGGATACGGTGGACGCCAGGCCAGGAAGGTTCCCGGCCTTTGACTTCGCGACTTCGGGAGATAAAAGATAAAGGGAGGAGAGACGTTGAAACAGGGTAGCCCGGCGGAGCAAAAGCCGGATGCGGTTTACACCATGACCAAAGACCTTTTTTCGGATCGCGCCGAGCGGTATGCCGGTTTCAGACCGCATTACCCTGATGCCCTTTACGACTGGCTGCTCGATCATACCCCCGGGCGAGACTTCGCCTGGGATTGTGCCACCGGGAACGGCCAGGTAGCCCGGGCGCTCAGCCCGCATTTCCATGTCGTCGAAGCCAGCGACATCAGCGCGGCGCAACTGGCCCATGCCTGGAAAGGCGCGTCCAACATCCGGTATTCCCTCCAACCCGCTGAACGGACGACATTCCCCGATGCCCGCTTTGACCTCATCACCATCGGACAGGCGCTGCACTGGCTGGATGTGGACGCCTTTCATCGCGAAGTGGCACGAGTGGCACGCCCCGGCGCCCTCCTGGCGGAATGGGGGTATGGCTTGCCGGCCTTTCCCGTATCCGGGATCGCCGATGCGCTCGACCATTTTTACCGGGAGACCACAGGTCCCTTCTGGGAGCCCGAACGCCTCCATATCGACGAGCGATACGCCCGACTGCCTTTCCCGTTTGCCCCTCTGCCGACCCCTGCTTTTTCCATGGAAACAGCATGGGATTTGCACCGTTTTGGCGGATTCCTGTCCTCGTGGTCGGCGGTCCAGACCTGCGTCCGGCGGACAGGCAAGGATCCGGTTCCGGATTTTGTGCAATCCCTCACATCCCTGTGGCCAAACGGAGAAATGCTTCCCTTGCGATTCCCCTTGTTTTTGCGGGCCGGTCATGTCACTGGTGAAGGGGCGGTACCCATGCAGGGATAATCCGCGAAGGAGTGTCAGGGCAATGCCTCTCCCTGCAACAGGTATCCTTCCAACGCATGGCGGATCTCATGCCCCGCCTGGTGGGTGACGGCTCTCAACCCGACGCTTCGGGCAGCGGCCGTGTTCTCGGGCATGTCATCCATGAACAGCACGCCGGATGCCGGCAGTCCGATTTGTTCCAGCGCGTATCGAAAGCACGATTCCTCCGGCTTGCGCATTCCTATCTCGTGGGAATAAAAAACCGCATCAAAAAAACGCTCCTCGAAATCGTCCAGGCGGTGGACTTCCCGCAAGTGGGCGCGCACCGCCGCAAGGTGAAGCGCATTGGTATTGGACAACAACCCGATCCGGAATCGCCGGCGCAGACCGGACAGCCAGTGAAGCCTTTCTGCGGGCATCCCGACAAGCATGGCATTCCATGCCTGGATGACAGCCTTCTCCGGGGTGCCGGATGGCGCAAAGGACAGAATGCCCCGGACAAACATCTCGTCACTCAAGGCACCGGTTTCGTATCGCTCCAGCCAGGATTCCCTGTGGAGAAAAGCCATCAAGTCCTCCTCGCGACCCCGGGTGAGCTGACCCAGCGCCTGCCGGGTAGCGGGAATGTCGAGGTCATAAAGGACATTCCCCAGATCGAACAGCAGGAATTCGGGAAGTACCGGCTTTGCCATGGGTCAAAGGTCTGCCTTTCCTCTTTGTTGCCGTCCGAATTCGACCTCCACCCCCTATCTTTGCCCCCGAAAGCTTCCTGCTTTCGGGCCCTTAGCTCAGTTGGTTAGAGCATCTGACTCATAATCAGAGGGTCGTAGGTTCAAGCCCTACAGGGCCCACTCTTTGATTTTTCGTAGGCGGAGGACGACCCTCCGACGTCCCGACCGACCGGCAGCAGGAAGCCCGAAGGGCAACCAAGGCCGGAGCGTCGGGATTCAAGCCCTACAGGGCCCACTCTTTTACCATTGACCTGGGTGGAGGACGTAGGTCCTGTGGGGTGAAGGTATTGTGCTGTTTGGGGTACAGCTTTATTTGAAGGGGACCGCAATACTCAGCCAGGGCAACATGACGACGACGTCCATGTCGGGGAACAGCGGAATGAAGCCGCCAAAATCTATGGCCAGATGGCTCCCCATGTAGCGGGCCCCTGCACTGATCATTCCGGCAAATTCATCTCCGGTGGAAATGAAATAATTTTCGGAAACAAAGGCCCATTTTCTGCCGGTGCGTGTCATTCCGCTCAGTGAAAAGGTGGGATAATCGGAAAATCCGGACTCCGTTCCGTAGCCGTATCCCAGCCCGATTGTGATCTGCCTTTCCCTGGTCCCGAAGGTATTCACCCCGTACAGGATCCCGATGCCTTCCGTATCCTCTCCGATCAGGCCGCCCAGGATGGTCCCGGCCCCGACACTACCCTTTCCGTTGGGGTAGGCAAAGCTGAATTTGGGGGTCACCCAAACGGGTATGCCTGACGAGACACCGAAAAAGAAGATCGGTATGATCCCGGCGCCAATGGTGAAATGATCCGAAAAAGCATAGCTGGCCTGATTGAACAGGATCCACGTATTCTGGTAATAGCCCTCCCCTTTGCGGAGTCCATAACCGCTGGGGCCCCAGAAATGGCGACTGGCATGCGGATTTTCCGGCCAGTATTCCCCATTTTTCATCATGCCGGTATCCAGGCGCTTCATGGACTTGACCGACTCCCGCAGGAGGGACAATTCCCCTATGTCCGTACGGATCCGCACATGGGTACTCCCCAGTTCAAGGATCTCGCCCGTGTAGGTATTGCCGTCGGTCGTCTCGATGACCCATATGGTATCTTTCGGCGTCTGCGCCAATGCGTCGGTTCCTGTCATGCCGATCATCCATACCAATGCCAAAAACAGGGAGCGGAAAACGGTGGGAAATAGGCGACTCATGACCTTGGGGATTTGGTCAAAGATAGCAACTGTGCCACAGTTCAACCCACGGTTTTTCCCGGGCTTGCCGCGACTTTTTGGCCGGAAAAGCCGTACCTTTGCCCCCTCAAAATGACCCGCCATGGTATTTGATCTGGATATGATCCGCGCCACGTACAAGGCTCTTCCCCAAAGGGTGGCTGCCGCCCGTCAAAGGCTCGGACGACCGTTGACGCTCACCGAAAAAATTCTGTACGCCCATTTGCATGAGGACTCTCCGCTTCACGCCTATGCGCGCGGAAAGGATTATGTTTTCTTCGCCCCTGACCGGGTCGCCATGCAGGACGCCACCGCACAGATGGCCCTGCTCCAGTTCATGATGTGCGGTCGGGACAAGACCGCCGTACCCAGTACCGTGCATTGCGATCACCTGATCCTGGCGGAAAACGGCGCCCAAAAAGATTTGGCCCGCAGTCTGGATGCCAATGCCGAGGTATTCGACTTCCTCGCCTCCGTCTCCAACAAATACGGAATCGGCTTCTGGAAACCGGGCGCCGGCATCATCCACCAGATCGTATTGGAGAATTATGCCTTTCCGGGCGGGATGATGATTGGTACCGACAGCCATACCCCCAATGCCGGAGGACTGGGCATGATCGCCATCGGTGTTGGCGGCGCCGATGCCGTGGATGTCATGACGGGAATGGCCTGGGAGCTGAAAATGCCCAAATTGATCGGCGTCAAACTGACTGGTCGCCTCAACGGCTGGACGTCATCCAAGGATGTCATCCTCAAAGTGGCCGGCATACTCACCGTCAAAGGCGGGACAGGGGCCATCGTGGAGTATTTCGGGCCCGGGGCCGAGTCCATGTCCTGTACGGGCAAAGGCACCATCTGCAACATGGGGGCCGAAATCGGAGCGACGACCTCCACCTTCGGGTACGACGCCTCCATGAGCCGCTACCTGCGTGCCACCGGCCGGGAAGCCGTCGCCGAACTGGCTGACGGCATCCGGGAACATCTCACCGGGGACGCCGAATGCTATGCCCAACCGGAAAAATATTTTGATCAGGTCATCGAGATCGACCTCTCCACCCTTGAGCCGCACATCAATGGCCCGTACACTCCGGACCTGGCCTGGCCCATCAGCCGGTTTGCCGCAGCGGTCCGTGAAAACAGCTATCCCCAAAAACTCGAGGTCGGCCTCATTGGCTCCTGCACCAACTCGTCCTACGAGGATCTGGACCGCGCCGCATCGGTAGCCCGCCAGGCCGTGGCCAAAAAACTGAAGGTCAAATCCGAATTTACCGTCACCCCCGGATCAGAGCAGATCCGGTTTACCGTCGAGCGCGACGGCCAACTCGATGCCTTTGAAAAAATCGGCGGAGTCGTTCTGGCCAATGCCTGCGGACCCTGCATCGGCCAATGGGCCCGCCACACCGATGATCCCGATCGCGCCAACTCCATCATCACTTCCTTCAACCGGAATTTTTCCAAGCGCAACGACGGCAATCCGCAGACGCGTTCCTTCGTCGCCTCGCCGGAAATCGTCACAGCGATGGCCATCGCCGGAGATCTGACCTTCAATCCCCTCACCGATACCCTGGTCAATGAAGACGGGCAAACGGTGAAACTCGATCCACCTACCGGCGTTGAACTGCCGCCAAAGGGATTTTCCGTAGAAGACGCCGGCTTCCAGCCTCCCGCACCCCATGGCAGCGGCATTGAGGTCAAGGTGGCCCGTGATTCGAATCGCCTGCAACTTCTCGAACCTTTCACCCCCATCACGGCTTCGCAACTCGAAAACATGCGGATCCTGATCAAGGCCAAAGGGAAGTGCACCACCGATCACATCTCCATGGCCGGCCCCTGGCTCAAATTCCGCGGTCATCTCGACAATATTGCCAACAACTCCTTCATCGGCGCCGTCAACGCCTTCAATGAGGAGACCAACCGGGTGGCCAATTACGTCCAGGATACCTCCAAGGCGGAATTCCTGCCCGTTCCGGATTCCGCCCGCAAATACAAGGCGGCGGGCATCGGTACCGTCGTCTTCGGGGAGGAGAACTACGGCGAGGGATCCAGCCGGGAACACGCCGCCATGCAACCCCGCTTTCTGGGCGTGAAGGCCGTTGTCGTCAAATCCTTTGCCCGGATCCACGAAACCAACCTCAAAAAGCAGGGACTTCTCGCCCTAACATTTGCCCTGCCCCAGGATTACGACCGCATCCGCCAGGATGACCTGATCGACATCCGGGGGCTGGAGACCATGCAGCCCGGCCAACCGCTCACCATGGTGCTTCGCCATGCCGACGGTACATCCGAAGAGATGGCCCTGCATCACACCTACAACGAGGCCCAGATCTCCTGGCTCCGAGCGGGATCAGCGCTCAACAAAATCCGCCAGGACCTCGGCCAGATGTGATCCTGACAGCATCACACATACCGAAAGGCGTCCGGTAGCGGACGCCTTTCTTTTTGGACGTTGACAGGGTGCTGCCAAGTGGCGTGGACATTAATCACCATTGTCTATATTTGGTCATTCAAAACCCCCTAACCTCCTGATCATGTGGAATGAATTCAAGTCCTTCATCCTTCGGGGCAATGTCCTGGAGCTCGCGACAGCTGTGATCATCGCCGGAGCATTTGGCGCTGTCGTTTCCTCTTTCACGAATGATGTCATTCTGCCCCCTGTAGGTCTTCTGATGGGGGGCGTGAACTTCAGTGATCTCGCCATTACCTTGAAAGCCGCCGAAATGGGCACCGATGGCGCCATTATTGTCCCGGCCGTCACCCTCAAATACGGCGCCTTCCTCCAATCCATCATCGACTTTCTGATCATCGCTTTCGCCATTTTCATGGTCATGAAGGCTTATGAAAAGACCCAAAAGAAAAAAGAGGAAGCCCCGGCCGCACCGGCGGGTCCCAGCACCGAAGATTTGCTCACCCAGATCCGGGATTTGCTGAAAAAATAATCCGTTCGATCCACAAAAAAGGCCCCCCGAAAGGAGGGCCTTTTTTCATGACTTTTCCATCCGCCTCATTCGCCGAGTTGAAACCTCAGCCCTCCGTAAATCCGTGTCCCGAAGATGGGGGCAAACACCCGGTTGGCATCAAAATGCGGGCTTTGCGGATTGGCGGCCTCCAGGATGGGCTTCTCCTGGGTGTAATTCCCCAGGTTTTCTCCTCCCAGATACAGTTCGAGCCGGCCCCGGGTCCAACTGACCTGACCGTTGAACAACACGTATTCCGGCGTCACTTCCGGTGACCCTTCCAAAACATCCGCCGGTATCCCCTGATGACTGGGCATCCGCATGGAACCTACCCCCTGGGCCGTCAGGTTGAACCGCCATGCCTTGTCGGGCGTGACATAATCGACAGTGACCAGGGCCCGGTGCAAGGGCACCATGGGCAACTGCAGGGTCTCGTCAAAATAGGTGGTGCGCACTTCGTTGTACTTCCAGGCCAATTTGAGCTCAAGTCCTTTCGCCACCTCCATGATGGCCATGAGCAAACCACTGTTGCTGTAGGAACGTCCGTCCAGGTTGTACAACAGAATGCGGGTATGGTCGCTCTCCATGTCCATCACGATCTGTTGCACAAACCGCGTGTGGAAAAAATCGGCCACCAGACTGATGGATCGCTCTCCGACAAAGATGTTCTTGGTAAAATTCAGGCCGTACACCCAGGCGTCCTCGGGTTTGACATCATCAAGGACCTGGAGCGTCCGGTTACTGAACAGCATGCCCTGCCAGTCAGGGGGGAAATTGGGATTCCGCCACCCGCGACCGGCCGACAACCGGATCACGGTGGCCGCATCCAGATTCAGACGCGCATTAATCCTCGGCGTCAGGTAAAGTCCGTATTTCTGGTGATAATCCGCGCGCAGTCCGACAATCAATCCGACAAACTCGCGTAGGGAGAAGGGTTTGTCAGTCAGGTCGCAGGAACTGCCGTAACCGTATTGCACAAAGGCGCCGTGAACGTAATCCTTCCGGTCGAAATTCACGCCGAACAGATTTTCCTTGATCCGGTCGTAATTGGCACTCAGTCCTGTGGTAAAACTGTGCATGGGGTCATGCCCCTGCATGTTGTAAAGCAGATTCAGATATCCACCGGTCTGGTCGCCGCTGTGCGGTCTTTCGCCGTACATGCCGCGATAGCGATGATTATAGGCGTTGTAGATGAACCCTACACTTTGGAAGTGATCGGTGGGCAACACAAATCCGGTCTTGCCGAATGCCTCCAGCCGGTCATTGTCCTGCCGGATCCTCCACGGATTGTCCAGACGGGCCAGTTGGCCTCCATCCTGCCGGTGCCGGATCGCGTGGATGTTCAACTGCCCGTCCATGCCCGGCTTGTCGTAGAACAAGCGGAACATCGCGTTCAACTGATTCTTGAGCGGCAGATCCCGGAACCCGTCATCATTCTGATCCCATTCCGTTCCGATACCACTCCCGTGCAGCAAGAGGCCCGTACTCCATCCGCCCGACCATTTCCGGTTGAGATGCACATTGGCCTCCGCCCGGCCCAGGTGGTTGCCGAAGAGATTGATGAATACAGGAACATCCGTTGTCGGTTTGACCAACTCGACATTGATTTGTCCGGTCATGCTTTGCGGACCGTTGGCGACCGAGCTCGCTCCTTTGGAAATCTGAATGCCCTCAATCCAGGTGCCCGGGATGTATTCAAGGGCAAACGGCTGGGCCAGTCCGTTCATGGTCGGCCTGTTCTCGACCAGAAGCTGGCTGTAAATGCCCCGCAGACCCAGCATCTGGATTTCGGACGTTCCGGTCACGGCATTGGTATGACCCACATCCACCGTGGCATTGGTCTCGAAGCTCTCCGCCAGGTTGCAACAGGCCGCCTTTTTGAGCTCTTTGCTGGTGATCTGCTCGATATTGCGGGTAGTAATGGTTGACACATAATTACCCTTTTGCTCGCCCGTAACTTCGATAGCCTCCAGGACGGCCACACCGGAAAGGGTAATGAACAGGTCTTCATCATCGACCGTTACGATCACTTCCGCCGGCTCATAGCCGACGTATTGAACAAGCAAAACAGCCGTAGTATCGGGACGGGTGATGGAAAAAAATCCATCCTCATCCGCTATGGCAGACTGTGTGGATGCCTGCCAATAAACGACGGCTCCGATCAGCGGTTCGTCGCTGTCATTGAATACATAACCTTCCAGCATCCTTTCCTGTGCCATCGCGCTCAGGGAAAAAAGGAAAATCGGTAGAAAAAAAAGGAAATTTCGCATGATTCGTTCGTTGTGGAAAAAATGGAACCACCCGCCATCGGGCAGTTTGTCCAACAGGGTTCAACGAACAAATACTAACAGCGAAATTGTTGAAAGGACACATAGGCCGGATAATGGGACCATGGTCCGCCTCGTGACAGAGGACCTGGGGGCGATTTGCTCCTCTCACCGGAATCTGCCATGAAGGGCTCCGGGGTCGGCCAGAAACTGCCACCAAAATCCCCCCATACAGGGGTTATCTCGTCCTGTTGGTCCAACTGGACCAGGAATACCGAGGCAAGTCGCGTATAAATGGTTTCTTCCGTACGGCAGGCGTGATCATCGCCCGGTTCACGGCAACAATCCGATACCTGACTGGCTGGTCCGCATCCTTCGCCCGGCCCGCAACAGGACTCGGCCTCCTCCCCAGACATGGCACAGGCCATTTCGCCCACTTCGAGGTGGACGAGAGAATAAGACAATTCCCCCTTGCAGAGACAATACACCGCATGGACCGACAAACCAGTGGTGCTGACCAGCAAAGTCAGGGCCATCAAAGAAGCGGTGATTGATCGGAACGGGTTCATAAGGAACAACATACAAAGGTAGGTACCTCTGCCTTACCCTCCAAGGGTTGAAGCTTAAAATTCCGTTAAACACAATTTATAGGGAATGGATTTACTTTGCCGCGTGGAAACCGGGTTGCTGCACGCGCATTACCTCCGATGCCGGACTGTACGCATTGACAGCCGTCTGTGCCAACAAGGGGATATGTTTTTCGCGTTGCGCGGGCAAACTGACGGCAACGCCTTTGCGCGCGACGCTTTGGCCAGAGGAGCGACCCATGCCGTAGTGGACGATCCGGCCCTGCAAAATGTGGAAGGATGTCTTTGGGTATCGGATGTATTGACCGCCCTCCAGGACCTGGCCCGTCATCACCGCCGCCACCTGGGCTTGCCGGTGTTGGCGCTCACGGGTTCCAACGGCAAAACAACGACCAAGGAACTTCTATTCCACGCCCTCTCCTGCAAGTACCGCACCTGGGCCACTCCGGGGAATCTCAACAACCACATCGGTGTGCCGTTGACGTTGCTGGGCATACCGGCCAGCACCGAGTTTGCCGTTTGTGAAATGGGAGCCAGCGCCTGCGGGGAGATCGCCGGATTGTGCGCGATTGCGGAGCCGGATTACGGACTCATCACCAACATAGGGCTCGCTCACCTCGAAGGATTCGGAGGGGCGGAGGGTGTCCGTCGGGGCAAAGGGGAATTGTACGACTTCCTGAAAGCCGGCGGAAAGACGATCTTTTATCTCGCCGACGAGTATCCTCTGCCGGAAATGGTCGGGAACTACCCGCATGTTGTTCCCATCCGGTCGGGTGACCGGCCTTCAGCCGGCGTTGTCCAAATCAAGCGGACGGATCCAGTCATTGAGCTGGCCTTTGTGGACGGCGAAGGCAAGACCTGTACCCTGACCTCGCCCCTCTTTGGCATCCACAATGCGCGCAACATCCTCTATGCCCTGGCCGTCGGGTTGCACTTCGGGATTGAGGGTCAGCGACTGGCCGAGGCCTTGAGTGCCTATGTGCCGGTCAACAACCGGAGCCAGCGCCGGCAAGTGGGTTCGACCACGCTCATCCTCGATGCCTACAATGCCAACCCGGGAAGTATGGCAGCGGCCATCAAAAGTCTGGCTGCCCTGGACAGCCCGCTCCGGCTTGCGGTATTGGGCGACATGCTCGAACTCGGCCATGATGCCGCTCGCCAACACCAGGATGTCATCGACATGCTCAGGGCGGCCGGCATCCCTGCCGTGCTGGTCGGGCCGCTTTTCGCGGCGACCGATCACCCGGCCGAATGGCCCGGTTTTGCCGACAGCGCCGCCGCTGCCGGTTGGCTCCGCACGCAGGATCTGTCCGGTCATACCCTCCTGATCAAAGGTTCCAGAGGGATGCGGATGGAAGGGACGGTGGCACACCTTCTTGAAGGCACCGACTGACCCACCCTTGCGGCATTCCTCTTGCTGGCTATCTTTGCCGCGGTCTCCGGCCTATGGTCACTCCACTACGCACCCTGCTGTTCCTGCTTCTGGTATTCGGTCTCACCGCCCTGCTGATGGGTCTGGTACCCGAGGGCGGGTGGCATGTGGGCGGCATCACCGTCAAATTCCCGACCTGGAAGGCCTTTTGGTCGGATCAGGCCCAGGGGCAGGATGTCGCCATGGATGCCTTTTTCGATATCTACGCCCGTAAGGATCAGGATGCCCGCGCCGATTCCCTGGCCGCCATCGAAGAAGCGGCATTCCGGGAGAGGATGCGAAAAATCCAGTTTCCGGACGACGACCCAACCGTATTTGCCAGCTTACTGCGGGATATGCCCAACCGGTGCCGGACCGGCAGAGTGCGCGTTCTTCATTTCGGCGACAGTCAGATCGAGGGACATCGCATCAGCGGATGGCTCAACCGGCAATGGCAAAAGCAGTTTGGCGGCACCGGACCCGGATGGGTGCCGGTGGTCGAGGCGATTCCCACCCCGGAAGTCAGGCAAACCGCAGAAGGTCATTGGTGGCGTTATACCGTTTTTGGCACTCCCAGATCCAAAGGCCACAACCGGTACGGATTGTTGGGCGCCTTCGCCCGGTTTACGCCCCAGCCCGGAACCCCGGATGAGGACGGCGATACCGACACACTGGCCACGGATCCGGCATCGGTCACCTCCGCTTCGTTCTCGCTGGTGCCTGGCAGAGGTGGTCTCCCCTGGAGACAGGCCCGCCTGGCCATGGGACCCAGGACCGATACATTGCGCTACGAGGTATGGGCGGGTGAGCACCTCAGGGACGAAGGCATCTGGCTGCCCGGTGAAGGCATGCTGTCGCCTTCCTGGTCGTCGGCCTCCGGTTGGCCGGAAGGGATACGCCTCACCCTGGAAGGGCGAGTCAGTCCCGATTTTTACGGCATCTCTCTGGAGTCGGAACACGGTATTTTCGTGGACAACATCCCCATGCGGGGCAGCTCAGGGACCGAGTTCGGCAAAATGGACCTGTCGGTCATGCGCCTACAATGCGGCGAGGACGATGTGGCCCTGATCATCCTTCAGTTTGGGGGCAATATCATGCCCTACCTGACCGACACCGCGGCGGCCGAAGAATACGGGCGCTTTTTCTCGTCCCAGATCCGGCACCTCAAACGGCAATTCCCCGAAGCCGCCTATCTGGTCATCGGCCCATCGGACATGTCGGTCAAACAAGACCTCCATTACGTCACCTACCCGCTGCTCCCTGTGGTGCGGGATGTCATGAAAGCCGCCGCCTTCAGCCAGGGAGCTGCTTATTACGACCTGTATGAAGCCATGGGCGGACGCAACAGCATGCCGGGATGGGTGACGGCCGATCCGCCCCTGGCTGCCGCCGACCATGTCCATTTTACACCCGCCGGCGCCCGCAAGGTGGCCGACTGGATCCTGGAGGCCTTCCGGGAGGTCGGGATGCCGGCTCAAATGCCACCCACCCAATGATACGGCCATTGGCATGGGCAGCGATCCTCCTGATGGTCCCCGGCCGGAGCGGGGCTCAGGATTTTCTGGCAGACAGCCTCGTCACCCGCCTGCCCTTCATCGAGCCGCTGTGCCAGGAGCTCCAGTTTCCCGTACCCTCCTCTTCGTGGGATCACCTGCACCAGAGGTGGACCGGTCTGAAGGCCGGCGAATCGGGGCAAATCCAAATCCTCCATCTGGGAGGTTCGCATGTGCAGGGAGGCAGTTTCAGCCAGTCCATCCGCAAGGGACTGGCTACGGGGCTCCCCGAAGGACAGCAGGTACAACCCGGTTTCTTTTTCCCCTATGCCCTCGCCGGCACCAACAACCCCGGCTTCCTGCGCACCTCCTGGACCGGCCACTGGGAAGGCACCCGCGCCGTCCGGATGCCGGGGGAAGGGGTTTACGGCCTCAGTGCCCTGCGCGCCGTGACCCGTAAACCCATGGCCTCGGCCCGTATTTCTCACCGGCTTCCCGACGGGAAAAATGCACCATTCCAGACGGTGCGCCTGTATTACGATGCCGCCTGCAGCAATCTGCACCCCGAGCCGTTCGGGCGGGATTGCCCGTCATGGATATCCGTTGACACATCCGCAGGATGGATTGAATGGGCGTTTGATACCCCGCAGGAGGAGCTCGACTTTGTCCTGCTGCCTTCCAGTCCGGAAGACAGTACCTGGCAGTTTGTCCTGTTGGGCATCCAGTTCATCAACCGTGAACCGGGACCCGTTTACCATGCCGCCGGCGCCAATGGCGCCAGCCTCCGCACTTTCCTGGGATGCGCCCTTCTGGAAGAACAGATGGAAATGCTTTGCCCCGATCTGGTCATCCTGGGCATCGGCGTCAACGACGCGTACGCCCCCAACGGGCGCTTTGATGCCGCGGGATTTGCCAACCGGTATGACGCCCTGATCCGGCTTTGCCGGCGCGTCAATCCCGGCGTCGCCATATTGCTCATTACCAATAACGACACCTGGTACAAACGAAGGCACGTCAACCAAAACGTGCGAAAAGCCGTGGAGGCGGTATACGAACTGGCTGCGCGCCATGAAGCAGCCGTCTGGGATCAGTTTGCCCTCATGGGAGGCATCAATTCCATCACCGCGTGGCAGAAGGAGGGACTGGCCAAAAGAGACCGCATCCATTTTACACCGTCCGGCTATGCCCTGCTCGGACAAATGCTGGCTCAGGCCATCCTGCAGGAAGACGCCCCTTGTTCCATCTCCCAAATGACGGCAAAATGAATGTAGCCTCATGGTGGGAAAGCCTCCTTTACCGGAGCGACCAACCTCTCCTCTTTACCCAGACCTTTTTCTGGCTTTTTTTCGCCGTCGTCCTGATCGGATACAGCCTGGTATATCCGCGTCAGCGATGGCGCAACGCCTATCTCTTTGTCGTCAGTCTCTTTTTTTATTACAAGACGAGCGGTTTGTTTGTCGGTTTGCTCCTTTTTTCCACCCTCACCGATTATTGGATCGGCCTGGCCATGGCCAAAACCTCTGCCACCACCGTCCGCAAGTCCTGGCTGGCATTGAGCATATTCCTCAACGTGGGTGTTTTGGTCTATTTCAAATACGCGTATTTTTTTACCGATACTTTCAATGCCCTGCTTGGCACCGAATTTTCCGTGTACAACCATCTCGCCCATTGGAGCAACGGATTTTTCGGAACGTCCTTCCGCGCTGAAAAAATCCTCTTGCCGGTGGGCATTTCTTTTTTCACCTTTCAGACCATGAGCTATGCCATTGATGTATACCGCCGGCAGATCGAGCCCGTCCGTAATCTGACGGATTTCGGATTTTATGTTTCCTTTTTCCCGCAACTGGTGGCCGGTCCCATCGTGCGCGCCTCCGAGTTTGTCCCCCAATTATCGCGGCCTTACCATCTGACCCGCGCCGCCTTCGGCATCGCTATATTCTGGATCCTCAACGGCCTGATCAAAAAGATTTTTCTCGCCGATTATCTGGCCGTCAATTTCATTGACCGGGTCTTCGCACAACCGGGCTCCTTCAGCGGGTTTGAAAACCTGATGGCCCTGTTCGGCTATTCGCTGCAGGTCTATGCGGATTTTTCCGGTTATACGGATATCGCCATCGGCGTGGCCGCCCTGCTCGGCTTCACCCTCCCCGTCAATTTCAATTCACCCTACAAAGCGCGCAATGTGGGGGAATTCTGGAAACGCTGGCATATTTCCCTCTCTACCTGGCTGAAAGACTACCTGTACATCCCTATGGGGGGCAACCGACACGGTTCCCTGTTCTCCTGGGTGATGGTGGGTCTGATCGCCCTGTTCATTCTCCTGTTTGACCGGTCGTGGACCACAGCCGGCATTATCGCATCCACCCTGGGAGGCCTATGGCTGTTGATGCGCTTTTTACCGGGTGTCCGGAGCCACGTGCACACCAATATCAACCTGATGCTGACCATGACCATCGGCGGTCTTTGGCACGGGGCGAGCTGGAACATGGTCATTTGGGGCGCCCTCAACGGAATGGGCCTGGTGGTGTACAAATACGCCAAACGATGGGGCCTCCTCGCCGGCAAAGAAACCTGGTTGTACCGTTCCGCCGCCATCCTTCTCACCCTGACCTTCATCACCTTCACCCGCACCTGGTTTCGGGGCGAAAGTCTGGAAATGGCTTCCCTGATGCTGTCCCGCATCGCGTATGCCTTCCGCGCCGACCTCATTCCGGAAGTGATCACCGGCTACAACACCGTCTTCGCGATCATGGTGACCGGTTATGTCATCCATTGGCTGCCGGCCCGCTGGAAATCCGGCCTGCGGGTTACGTTTGCCCGCGCCCCCCTCGCCGCGCAGGCCGCTGCCGCTGCCGGCGCGGTCCTGCTCGTCTATCAGGTCCTCACCGCCGAACTGCAGCCTTTCATCTACTTCATTTTCTGACCCGCCCGGCCTTATCTTTGCCCGATGGCCTTCCAACTCGTCTCCCGCTTTCAACCTACCGGCGACCAGCCACAGGCCATCGAACAACTCGTCCACGGCATCGAATCCGGGGAAAGGTCCCAGGTCCTGCTCGGCGTCACCGGTTCCGGTAAAACCTTTACGGCCGCCAACGTCATTGCCCGGCTCAATCGCCCGACCCTGGTCCTCACCCACAACAAAACCCTCACGGCTCAGCTTTACGGTGAATTCCGCGAATTCTTTCCCGAGAACGCCGTCGAATACTTCGTTTCCTATTACGATTATTATCAACCCGAGGCCTATATCTCCGTCTCGGACACCTATATCGAAAAAGACCTGCAGATCAATGAAGAGGTGGACAAACTCCGGCTCCGCGCCACCTCCTCCCTGCTGTCCGGGCGACGCGACATCATTATCGTCGCTTCGGTTTCATGCATTTACGGCATGGGGAATCCCGAAGACTACAAAAGCGGGATCATCCGCATTCACAAGGGGCAGGTCTTCAGCCGCAACGCTTTTTTGTACCGCCTGGTGGAAAGCCTTTACAGCCGCACCGAAACCACGCTGGAACGCGCCACTTTCCGGGTGCGCGGCGACACCGTGGATATCCATCTCCCCTATGTCGAATACGGTTACCGCATCACGTTTTTCGGTGATGAAATCGAGTCGATCGAGACCCTGGAGATCAGTTCCGGCAAACGCATCGAATCCTTGGAGCACGCCGCCATTTTTCCGGCCAATTTGTATGTCGCCCCCAAGGACCGGCTCCATGGTATCATCCGCCAGATCGAAGACGAACTTTACAGCCAGGAACAGTATTTTCTTAGCGAGCGGAAAAATCTCGAAGCCCACCGCATCCGGGAGCGGGTGACCTTCGATCTCGAAATGCTGCGGGAGCTCGGTTATTGTTCCGGGGTCGAGAATTACAGCCGATTTTTTGACGGTCGCGAACCCGGCACGAGACCCTTCTGCCTCCTCGATTATTTTCCCGAAGATTATTTGATGATCATCGACGAGAGCCATGTGACCCTGCCCCAGGTGCGGGGCATGTGGGGCGGTGACCGGGCCCGCAAAATCAACCTTGTCAATTACGGATTCCGCCTCGCCTCCGCCCTCGACAACCGCCCGCTGAGTTTCGAGGAATTCGAAGGCCTGATCAACCAGGTCATTTTCGTCAGCGCCACACCCGGCGATTACGAACTGGAGCAAACCGGCGGCGTTTTTGTCGAGCAGCTCATCCGACCCACCGGCCTGCTCGATCCTCCCGTGGAAGTGCGTCCGAGCATCCATCAGATCGACGACCTCCTGGAGGAAATCCGCTTGCGCGTGGAGCGAAACGAGCGCACGCTTGTGACCACCCTCACCAAACGCATGGCTGAAGAGCTGACCACCTACCTCCCCCGCTTCGACATCCGTTGCCGCTACATCCACTCCGAAGTCGAAACCATGGAACGGGTGGAAATCCTGCGCGATTTGCGTCTCGGCGGTTTTGACGTACTGGTTGGCGTCAATTTGCTCCGGGAAGGCCTGGACCTGCCGGAGGTCAGCCTTGTCGCCATCCTGGACGCAGACAAGGAAGGATTCCTCCGCAACGACCGCTCGCTGACCCAGACGGCCGGACGCGCCGCCCGAAATGCCAACGGCCTCGTCATTTTCTATGCGGACAAGGTGACGGATTCCATGCAAAAAACCATCGACGAGACCAACCGGCGACGCGCCGTCCAAACGGCGTACAACGAAGCTCACGGCATTACACCGGCCACGGTATTCCGGACCCGGGAAGAGATCATGGCCCAACGGTCCATCCTCGACATACGAGGGCGGAATTACAACGTTTACCTCGAACCCGAAGAGCCCAGCGTGGCTGCTGACCCCGTAGTGCATCAGGCCACCCGTGATCAACTCGAACACATGATCGCCGATGCCGAGGCTAAAATGAAAGCGGCCGCCAAAGACTACGATTTCATGGAAGCGGCCAGGTACCGGGACGAAGTCCAGGCCCTCAAAAAAGCCCTTAAAAGCCGGTTCCCGGGTTGACCCGGTCAGGAAGGGCAACGGAGGACCTCTCTCAGGGCTCGGTTCCGGACCGGGAAAGGGCTTCGACCCACACCTTCAGATTGGGACACTCCCTGTAATCGGCGTCCATGTCCACGTACGTATTCCGGATATGGCGGGCCACCCATTCATCCAGATGTTTGGATTTCTTTTCGGCCAGTGCCGCCTCCTGTATCCGGGCGTAGTCCTGTTTCAGACTGGCCTTGTGCGGCTTGCTGCGGGACAAGAGCTTGATCAACCGGAAATGGGTTTTTCCCATAGGATCCTGTTGCATGACCGGCCGGCTGATCTGTCCGACCTGAAGCGTATCGATGACAAAAAAGATCCGGTGGTCCAGGTCGCTGATTTCAAAGAACGTATTGCCTGACTGCGGATTGAGCATTCGTCCGCCGTTGTTGTAGCTCTGGGCGGTTTTGTCGCCGTGCGCCTTCAGCGCCATCTCGAAGGTGAAGGACGTATCCGCTTCCATTTTCTGACGGAGGCTGTCGAGGAAACGCTCGGCGAGATCGAGGTCGGACTGTTCGATGCGGGCCGTGATCAGGACATGCCGGGTGTGCAGCAAACTGCCCCGTCGCTCCAGGAGCTGCACAAAGTGGTAGCCAAAAGGCGATTCGAAGATCTCCGAAATCTCTCCCGGCTCGAGGTTATAGGCGACAGCCTCAAACTCCGGAACGAAGGTGCCGCGCTTCTGCCACCCCAGATCACCGCCGGCCCGCGCCGAACCCTGGTCGTGGGAATACCTGGAGGCCACATCCGCAAAATTTTGCTCGCCCTCGGTAATGAGTTTGCGCAAACGGGAAATTTCCACATAGGCCAACTCCTTCTGGGTGGCATTCACTTTGGGGTAATAGAGGATTTCTGCCATCTCGACCTCCGAATTGAAGTAGGGCAGGCTGTCTTTGGGAACCCGCTCGAAAAAGGCGCGTACCTCCGATGGCGTGATGGTGATGGAGGAAAGGATCTGGGCCTGTATCCGCTCCACCAGCGCCTGATTGCGCATGGGTTCCCGCATTTCGGCCCGGATCTCGGCTACGGTGCGGCC